>CAYVUX010000192.1:0-6783 GCA_964455075.1 uncultured Desulfobacteraceae bacterium
TTCTGCAACTAATCGATAAAATTATCCATATGAACAAGAACAAAATCACCGTGGGTCAGGCGGATAACGGCATGGAAGACGGGTATCCACGCATACAATAATGCGGTTGCGATTCTTTACATCTCTTTCATGTAAAGGCTTTCGTAGAGTTCCTCCAAGCGGGTCAGATGGCCCTCTTCGTCTTCGGCAAGCCTTCCGAACATCTGTTCCATGGGCGCACCGGCGCATTGCTGGGACATGTTTTTGTAGAAATCCACGGCGCGCTTTTCCTCGTGAATCGAGTAGATGAACACGTCCTGCTCATCGGGTTGTTCGCTCAAGGGCTTCTCTTCCAGGAGCAAATCGAACTTCATGCTGGGCCCCTGTTTGTAGCCGGCCTCGTGAAGCGCTGCCGTTTCCTCGAAAAAAGCCTTTTCCAGAGTGTATTTGTGCCTCAGTTCGTCAAGGGCCAGATCCCTGAGGAGATCCTTGGCTCTCCTGTCCTTCGATCGCAGATAGGCCTCCTTATAGACCTGGAAGCTGTTGGTTTCCATTTCAATGGCCTTTTCCAGGGCCGCTTCGCGGGTGTAGCAGACTTCCTCGGTAGCCATGTAAAGTCCTCCCTTGTCGTGTTTGCCCGGTCCGCACGGTTGTGTCGCAACCTGATAAAAACGTCATTCCGGACGACCGACGCGAAGCAAGGGAGATCCGGAATCCAGGAAAAGGAGATCGCATCGTGAGCCCCTGGATCCCGGATCGCGCCCCGTTTCACGGGGCTTGTCCGGGATGACGAATTGCGACATGGCCTGTTTCCACGAAATGACGAGTCAACCCTCAGGCCAAAATCAGAATGCGAAGATTTCTCACTCCCTTTCAAAGATATAAGGACGTAAGAACAGGATGAATCCTTTGGCAGCCGTCAGGCATCCATTTTCCGGAAGAACCGGTTCTTTGCCCCTTGCAGAAGCTCGAGCTGATTGAAGCGGGACAGGACAGTGAAATGCTTCCCTATGATTTTCCGAAATTCCGCGACAACAGCTCCTGCATTGCCTCGAAAAATATCAATCCATACCGTGGTGTCAACCGGGCTTACATTCTCAAACCCCGGTTGAATTCTACGCGTCCAGCCAAGTCCGTCACATCCTTTCGTCGTTTCATCTTGATATATACGCGCTGCCCCTTCCCTTAGGGATAAGCTTTTTCTTGTTGCGGGCATCGCTTGAGCGGCGCCGCGTCTCGAAGCAGCTTATCGTCAATTTCAATATTGGTTCGCACGGGCATCTTCCTTTGTACAAACCAAATTTGTATTTACACGCATTTTGTGTGTATAGTCAAGGGCTTGATCCGGTCTCAGAGCATTTTTTACCGATTTCCCAGATGCCGCAGGCGCTCCGGCAGGCTCCTAGACGTCTTTCAGCAGAAGATTGGCGTCGGACTTTTCCACCAGTTGAGAAAATTCCGCCAATGCATTGCGGATTTTCTCCAAACTCTCGGATTCCTCCACCGGGATATCTGCGCTGCCAAGGTGATCCAAGGAATGGCTGACGGCATGGATGCTCATTGTGTCCACATCTCGGGCAGGGTGAAAGCCCGCGGTCCTCTCCTCGACTCCCTTGACTTCCAGCAGGATCCCGGCCTCCACCAGTTCGGAAAGAATCTGGTTGACCAGGCGTATGGGAATCTCGAGATCCCTCGAGATCTCTTCCGCGGTCCTGGGCGGCTTCCCTTCGCAGAAACCGCGAATGCAGGCCGCAGCGATGCGCAGCGAAAGCAGCCGTTTGAAAGAATGCTGCACATTCAGGGCCTTGGGCTCATATTCGTATGTATCCACGTTCTGCCCGGCGAAGGAGACTTCCGCGCCGAACAGAACGATGAGCCAGCTGAGTTGAAGCCAGATCAGAAACAGGGGCAGGGCCGCAAAACTCCCGTATATGGCCCCGTATCGGCTCACGCCGATCTGAAACGTGATGTAGCCCCATTGCACCACCACATAGATCGTGCCGGCAATCACCCCTCCCAACAGCCCGGATCGGAAACGGACCTTCGTGTTCGGCATAAACATGTAGGCAAACGTAAAGAGCAACCAGATGACACAATAGGGGACCAGTTTGACCAGCACAAGGATGAGGGGGCTGATCGGCCCCAAAAGGCTGATCTGCTCGGTCAGCCGGGTGATTTGCGTGGTAATGAATACCGTGGCGCTGCCCGACATGACCAGGAGCAAAGGGCCGATCAGCATGATGGAAAGATAGTCGCTCAGCTTCCTGCCCAGGGTCCTGGCTTGCGTAACACCCCAGATGTCATTGAAGGATTTTTCGATGTTGTTGAGCAGCCTGACGATCAGGAAGAACAGGAAGGCCACACCGATGCCGGCAATCAATCCGCCCCGCGTGGTCTCGAGCATGGACCTGGCAAATTCCATGACCCGGGTCGCCACTTCCTCCTGCCCCCGGAATGTTTCCAGGATTCTTTCTTCGAGCATTTGCTGGAGCCCGAAACCCTTGGCGATGCCGAAGGCCAGGGCCGCCGCAGGGACAATGGAGAGAATCGAGTAGAATGTCAGCGCCGAAGCCCTCAGGCTGCACTTGTCTTCATCAAACCCTCGAAATGTCAGGATAATAACCCTGAGGGTTCGAATCAAAAAGTATTTTTTGCGGGGCAGCGCATGAAGCCGGATATGCCAGATATCGTGTTGAAGAAAGTCCTTGATGCTGCGCAAATCGAGGGTTTTCTTCGCGATCTTCATCTTCCCAACCCCTTGATCAGGTCTTTGGCTTGATCCTCCAGAGACTTGGTTTTTTCCCCTTCGGTCTCTTTGCCTTTGAGCATCTCCTTAACTTTTTGAGGATCCGAGATGACCTCCTTGAGCTTCTCCTTGGCCGCGCCTTCTACATCCGGACGAAACTTGGGAGAGGAAAACGTGCCGGAGACTTTCACCGGGACCATTATCCCCGATCGCTTTTCTTCATCGCCTTTTCCCTTCAGGGTGCTCACGACTTTGGGCTCCACCCGGAAGTTCAAGGTCTCTTCAACCAGGTTGGCACTCCCCATGGCGGTCAGCCTGAGAAGAGGGGACACCAGGCTCGAATTCGGAGTTTTCACCACCCCGTCCGCGGCGGTAAAGGGTATCCGAAGCTCGGAGAAATCCGTACGGGATTCCTGTTTTTCCGCCTGCTCCAGCCGGAACGCGCTTTTTACATTCCGGACCATGCCTGTCAGGTTGACGCCCCGGATCGCCCCGTCGGTAAAGAGGAGGTTCCCCTTCCCGCCGAGGGTCTTCTTAATAAGTTCGGCATCGTCCCCGGCCATGGACATGTTGATGTCCGCCTCAACGGTCCCCTCCAGGAAGTCCTTTTTCAAAAGGTCGTTGAGCAGGGGGTTTACCTGGATCTGTTTGGCCTTTACGTCCAGGTCCGTTTTGGGGACGTCCCGCCGCACGTCAAAGGCGCCCTTTCCCGCCAGGGTACCCTCGTACATCTTAAGGTTCAGGGGGTCCATGCGGAAGAGACCGTCTCCAGCGGTGACTTTCATTTCCAGGTCCTGGACTTTCGCGCCCTTGGCCGTGAGCTCCCCGATACGAATCCGGCCGTCCATCTCCAAGCGTCTAAGCGGGGTGTAGTCCGCCTTCTTTTTTTCGCCTTTGGGTGCGGGCTTTTCCTTCGGGGCCTCTTCTTCGCCGGCCGGAGGCAGGTAGCGATCCAGGTTGATCTTGTCGAGGTTCATGTCGAAGGCCAGGTCGGGTCTGGAGAATTCCTTGGCCTCAAGAGAAAAATGCATCCTGGATTCGTCCAGATCGAGAATGCCCTCGGTGAACGAGACCTCGGTTGAACTCCCCTTTACTTTTCCTTTTATCGCAAGGCGATCCAGGGCCTCGGGATCCGTGGTTTCCACCGGAAACGGCTGCCCCAGCGACTTTACCAGGGCGCGAGGCGAAAAAGCCGGGATGTCCAGCGAGATATCGTAGCGAAGGTTCGAGGCGGGATCCACGACTTGCCCCGTGAGGGCTACCTGCATCTCATCCAGCAAGTGGGCCTTGATATCGAGCGGAATGGTCGCTTTGCTGAAGTCTTTGCCGATGGGGCCCACTGTGCCGTCAAGGGAAACGTTCTTCCCGTCGAGCAGCGCGGAGAGGGCCAGGTTCATCGGCTTATCCAATGACACGTTTTCCGCCGTCAGGGTTACCCGGGTGACTTCCATCTTCTGATTTGAGGCCTTGTCGATGTAGATGACCGTGCCGTCGGTCACGGAAAAAGCTCCCACCGCCAGGGACTCAATGGGCAGGGCCCCTGAAGGTTTTTCCGCGGGTGCTTTTTCCGCCTTCCCGGGTTTCTCACCCGGCTTTCCGAATCCTTCCCAATTTGTGCTGCCGTCTTTCTGCTTGATGAGGACGCACCGGGGGCTCCCCAGGATGAACCTCTTGACCTCGATGTTTTTCCCCATGAGCGGCAGGAGCTTGATCCTCACTTCGAAGCTCTGAATGCTCAGGAAATCGGTTTCCTCGAAACCCGGGGGATTCCCCATGCGTACATCCGAAATGGAAATTCCGGCCCAGGGGAAGAGAGAAAGATCCATGTCCCCTCCCAGGGTAAAAGGCCTTCCCGTGGCGTCGGAGACCATTTCCTCGATTTGAGGCTTGTAGTCCTGCACGTCCACAAACATGGGAATGACCAGAAGGGCGATGATGACCAGGGCCACCAGGCCTCCCGCCACCAGCAGGATCCATTTTATTGCCTTGCCCATGATTTTCCTCCATACCAGATCAGTGGTTTCGGGGCCGCCGCAACGAAGCGGCCAGGCCGCTGCCGTCTCGTTCCAGGAGGCTCTGACAGCCTCCAACATGCGGGTGCATTGACAGGCTCCTAGCGTTCGGCAAAGACCTCTTTCAGCAGATCCGTGACCCTCGCCGAGGGATCCTGTCGAATCTTTTTCTCCTCTTGGGCCACCATGTGGAACAGGCCGTCGAGAGCTTCGTTGGTCACATAGTTGTCGAGGTCAAACCGGAATTTCTCTCCCATAGGCAACTGACTCACCTTTTGATCCAACTGCTGATACTGATTGGTCACCCCCACCTCGGACATGGAGTCGTGGACAATGGGCTGAAAGATTTCTTGGAGTCGTCCGTAGGTCTGCTCCTTGAAGTACCGGGTCGCCTCGTCGTCCTCTCCCTCCAGGATCCTTTGCGCATCCGAGATGTCCATCTGCTTGATGGCATCCCAAAAAAGAGACTTGGCTTCCGGCGCGGCCTTCTCCGCGGCCCGGTTCATGCTTTTCTCAAAGGCATCGACCTGGGGACCATAACCCACGGCCCGCAGGAGCTTTCCCGCTTTTTGGACGGTCTCTGGAAGGGGGATTCGAATATCCGGGTTCTGGTAGTATCCCCCCGCCTGAGAAACCGCCTGGACAGCGTTTCCGGTGCCGATTTGAAGCGCCTCCTTGAGTCCTTCCACGATTTTGCCCTCGGACAACTTGTCTCCCGTTACCGCTTTCTGGACACCCTTGAGGAAATCTCCAACCCGTCCTGAATTTGCAGAAATCGGACAGAGTGCGACACATGGGAATATCATTGCCCCGACAACGAATCTTTTCCACCGCTTCATGGAAACCTCCCGCCCGTCATGCCGGCAGAGGAAACTGTATCGCAATTCGTCATCCCGGCCAGGTCCCGTGAAACGGAGCGCGAGCCGGGATCCATAAGTTTACGATATGATTCCATTTTCCTGGATTCCGGATCTCTCTTTGCTTCGCGTCGTTCGTCCGGAATGACGTTTTTTCGAATTGCGACACAATCTCCCCAGGGCCGGGATGACGCCTGAATCCGTCAGCTGCCGGTACCGGCCGACGCCATGTGGACCACCCTCTGCGGAAAAGGAATCTCAACGCCTTTTTCATCAAAGGCTTCCTTGATGCTTCGGGTCAGGTCGAATTTCACTCCCCAGTAATCATCCTTGTTCACCCAGCAGCGCACCACGAGATTCACGCTCGAATCGGCCAATTCGCTGACCGCCACCTGGGGAGCGGGATCCGAGAGGGTCCGCTCGTCTTTCCCGATGAGCTCCATGATCACTTCGTATGCAAGCTGGATATTTCAAGTATACCCGACACCTACGAGCAGGTCCACCCGCCTGGTATCGTAGGCGGAAACATTCTTGATGACATCCCCGAAAAGTTTGCCGTTGGGAACCATGACCTGGATGTTGTCCGGTGTGGCCAAAATCGTGTTGAAAAGCTGGATCTCCTTGACGGTTCCGGCCTCTCCGGCACCCATGATATAGTCTCCCACCCGAAAAGGTCGAAGAACGAGGATCAAGACCCCTGCAGCGAAATTCGCCAAAGACCCCTGCAATGCAAACCCTATGGCGAATGCGGACGCGCCCAGAATGGCTACGAAGGAAGCCGTCTGGATGCCGAACTTGGCGAGCGCCGCCAGAACGGCGAATATCAAGATGAGGACGTATGTGAGACTGCCCACAAACCTCACAACCGCCACGTCCACGCTGCGTTTTTCCATCACGCCGGTGACGATCCTGCGTCCGATCCCTGCAGCGATACGGCCCAGAATCAGAATAATGATGGCACCAAGCACCTGCAGCCCGTATGTGGTGGCGAAGACCAAAACCTGATCGCCTGCACCGTTCATTTTTCTCTCCTCCTCGTCGGTTTGAGATGGATTCCCAGCCTATCTCTGTCATCCAGGCCGCATGCCGGCCGGTACTCTCTCAGGATATCAAAAGCAACAGGCAGTCCGGCGTCATGAGACCTTTGCAAAACGCCCTCTTTTGCCCAATCTCTGCGTCATGCTCAAAT
>CAYVUX010000193.1:0-6751 GCA_964455075.1 uncultured Desulfobacteraceae bacterium
GTTGTTGCTGCACTGGTTCCCTACGAGAGTATTGCCGCCGGTGTAGGCGAGAAGGATTCTCCCCGCTCGTCAGGATGTAAACCTGTCTTCCCCCTGACCTCCCTCAAGCAAATTCTTCAACTTGTAAGACAGCTCCTCGATGCTGAAGGGCTCCTGGATAAAATCGTTGCATCCCTTTTCCATGATTCCGGTGGCATCTCCCTCGAGGCTGTACCCGCTCAGGAGAATGGCCCGGACATCCGGATTGATCTCCTTGAGGAAATCATAGGTCTCGCCGCCACTCATGCCCGGCATGATCAAATCCAAAATGACCGCGTCTATACGCCTCCATTCTTTCGAATAAATATCCACGGCTTCTTTTCCGTCGGCCGCTACGACAACGTCGTATCCCGAGGCCTCGAGAACTTCCTTTGCCAAATCGCGAATCATGTCTTCGTCGTCAACGACCATCACCCTGCCGTGGCCTCTAACCGGTGCTTTTGAAACCCTTTTCATATCCTTCACTTTCTTGGTCGAAGCGGGCAAGTAAATGGAAAAGGTGGTGCCGCGGCCCTTCTCACTGGAAACCGTGAGGTGACCCCCATGGTTTTTCACGACGCCGTAAGCGCCGGACAGTGCTTTATGGTCCCGGCAATAATGGAAGAAAAGGAGGGTTTCAATTTTATCGCTCGTCAATGGTTGGTTCGGCCCCGGCCATCGTTCGGGCCGTTCGGCCGGATTTGGACCCGTAACATGTCTCTTCCCGAGGGACCCCCCAGAGGCCTGTACGACTGGTACTATACCTGAAATCCTCCCTCTGTTCCAGGTCTCTATTCCGAGGGCTCCAGGACGACGCAGCAAAGATGGGATTTTCACGCCGGCGCCCCCCTGCCGGAGCCTTCCGTGCTTGCATTCCAACCCGTCCTTTGCTAGTTTCCATCTTTAAATGGCATCCTATCCGCATATCCGGCTCTATGTCGACGATCACTCGTGCGGCGTACAGCATGGACACTTGCTGTCAAACGGCCATTATCCGTCCGGGTACTGATCCCTTTGAGGGGCTTTTGAGGCCGCGGGATCACCGGAATCCCCGCCCCGAGATGAGCACTTTTGTACGATCTGCACCCGGGCATCCGGATGGAAAAAGGACATAAAGAATGGACATTGCCTCTCACATAGATGCAGTGGAGGAGTTGTCGCGCTCCCTGAGAGACTTTTCCAGGATGAATCGTCTCCATACCTATGCGGCGATACAGGTTCTTCTGGGAGAACTGCTCTCCTACACCGAGAAAACCCCGGAATTTATCGCCATCATTCCGCGGGTGCGGCCGTGCATTTCGGAAATGCTAAACCATCTCCGCGCCATCGCCGGACTCGATCGGAATGTTCAAAACGAAGAAGAAGGCTGCAGGAAACTCATGGAGGGGATCGATAGACTTCGCTCCGTCCACTGTTTCAATGTGGCCGGCCTTTCGGAGGATGACGACGACTACGTACTTACCGATTGAAGGCGGATTCCGAAAGCATCGCTTTGCTCGACGTTCCTCTTCCTGAGAGCTGCACCCGGCCAACTCTTCCCGACGCACCTGCATCAGTACATACGAAACCGCTGAGCGAAGTTCACTCATCTCGAACGGCGATCTTGCTGCTCCTTCTTTGCTTGGAGAGAGGTCTCGGTCGGGCAATGACTCACGCACATTCGACCCGGTTGCGGCCGCCCATCTTGGCTTTGTAGAGCAGCCGATCGGCCTCGCCCACCGTACCCATGGGGTCGCCGTTCCTTTCCGGAACCGCTGAAGCAAATCCCGCACTGACCGTAACCACGTCGGCATCGGCCACCCCGCTCGACTTGTGGGGGATTCCCAGGGATTCAACCCCGGCCCGGATTTTCTCGGCCACCTTCGCGGCCTCATCCTCGCCGGTTTCCGTCAGCAAAACCACAAACTCTTCCCCTCCATAGCGAGCGGCGACGTCCCCGGCTCTCCTCACGATAGACCGAATCACGCCCGCTATCCTCCTCAAGCATTCATCTCCCGCCCGGTGCCCGTACGTGTCGTTGTAGGATTTAAACGAGTCCACATCCGCAAGAATAATCGAAATCGGTCTTCCATATCGCATGTTGCGGTTCCATTCAAGTTCGAGCACATGGTCGAAATAGCGCCGGTTGGCCAAGCCCGTAAGCCCATCCCGGTTTGCGAGAAACTGATGCCTCCGACTCTGCTCAACGATCGCCAGGCTGAAAAAGACCACCGCAGAGAAAGAGGCCGCGGGGACGGCGTAGGCCATAAACGGGTAGTAGGAGATGGCCCCGAGAATACGGAGCAGATCCATTGCGGAGGTAAAGTGCCCCACCAACCACCCCAAGGCAAAATACTGGGCATTGGGAACCCCCCTGTACCAGTAAATCAGGGCGACCGCACTGGAAAATACCGGGCCCATGCCCACCAGAATCAAACTCACCACGGGTGTAAGGGGATTGGGGAAAATATTCATGGGAATGAACACCAGGCCCAACCACTGCAGCCCCCTTAGGATTCGGTCCACGGTCCACGAATACATGGAAGTGTTCAGAAATGTTCTGAGCAGCTTTGCCCCTGTAAAATAGAGGCACCCGATGGTCACGATAAGCAGTTCATTGTTGAGGAAATAGACATCCGGGATCACGTAATGCTGGAAATATCCTCGCCTGAGAGCCATAAGAAGACCCAGCAAGAAACCGTAAACGGCAAACCACAGGCAGGCCGCGTTCCTCAGCTTAAGGGACATGATCAGGAAATAGCCTATAAAGGCGATCAATACCCCAAAAAGGATTCCGAAAGTCATCTGTTCGCGATCTTCACGAGCGCTGAACGCCTCCGGGGTCCACAAGGTAACCGGCAGGGTCATGGCCGCGGTGGACTCGATGCGAAGGTACAGGGTCGTTTCGCTCTCGCCCGCCAAACGCACGGGAAACACAAAATCGTGGTGACGCCTGAGTTCCTCGGAACCGCGAACCGTGTCTCCGGCCCGAAGTCTTTTGAAGCTTCCATCCGGCCGCGGAATGAAGAGGGTCACCAAGTCGGCAACCGGATAATTGAAAGACACGAGGAGGTCTTGGGCCTCTTTGTCGGAGTTCCTTACACGGAACCGCGCCCACACCGCGGCGCGGGTAATCCCCAAGTTGGGAATAGGTCCTTTCGGCTTTTCGAACTTCTCCGAGAATGCTTCGCCGGAGACTTCGTCAATGGTCCGATTCTTTTGAGCATCCTCATAGAGCTCGAGGCGGGGGCTCACATCGTACCGACCGCTCCCGTCGAGGACGACGGGTTTTCCGGCGAGAGCCTCCGAGGCCGTTGCGAGCGCCGGAAAGGCCGGCCGGAAAAGCACAAACAGCGAAATGAAGCCCAGAATTCCAAAGGCCCGCATCAAAACCCACATTGTCGGAGATATCTCGCTTTCCCGCACTTTCCCCTTCCCTGGGCGCTCAAAACAGACGCCCTCCGCATATCCGCGATAAGGAGTTTACCGGGGGTGAAGAAGGCGGGCGATTCCCATCCGGAACACGCCGAAGGCTGCGATAATGATCAGTGCTCCTTCGAATCCGGCGGAAAAGAACTCGATCTTTCCGTGCCCGTAGGGATGGCTCTTGTCCGGGGGCTTGGCGGAAAGCCACACGCTCGCCAAAACAAAAGCGCTGGCCACCACGTTGATGATGGATTCCAACGCATCGGAAAAGACAGCCGTCGACCCGGTGTACCGGTAGAGATAGAATTTGAGCGCCATCAACAAGGCGCCCACGAGCAGAGCCCCGGCGGCCATGAGGACCTGGGGACCGGATCCGCTCCGCCCTCCGAAGGAAGGACTCTGCTTGGATGTCTGATGAATGTCCTTTGTCATCATGCCGCCCCCGGCTGGGTCCTCCCTCCCCCGGGGCGGCTCCTTTCCGCACCCCTTCCGAGTTTACGACCGGTTCGCTTAGATCCCTGCACCCGGGCTAATCACTCCCGTACTCCGCTTCGGCCATCCCGGCGAGCTTGAATTTCTGCACCTTCCCCGAACGGGTCCTGGGGAAGTCGTCGACGATCTTGATGCGGTCGGGGCGCATTTCAGGGCTCAGGAGGTCTTGCAGACGCGCTTCAATTTCCTCCAAGCCGGTCCCGGCCCCCTCCTTGACCGTCACCCACGCCGCCATTTGCTGTCCTCTCTCCGAATGGGGAAATCCAAAAACCTGAACTTCCGAGATCTCCGGCATCCGGTAGAGAATTTCCTCCACCTCCACCGGGTGAATGACCGCCCCGTCACGCAAGATCACGTCCTTGAGCCGCCCCGTAGTCCGGAGATATCCCTTCTCGTCCATGACCCCGAGGTCGCCGGTGTGAAACCACCCTTCCGGGTCTATCGCTGAAGCCGTGGCCTCCGGCAATTTGTAATACTCCTTCATGAGAAAGCCCCGGGTGCAGAGTTCACCCTGGGATCCCCGGGGCTGGTCCTTTCCGGTCGCCGGGTCGATGATCTTGACCTCGTTGCATTCCAGGGGGGTGCCGATGGTCGAAACCCGCAGATCGATGGGATCGTCGGGCTTGGTCATGGTAATCCAGGAGGAAGCCTCCGTAATCCCATACCCGACTGTGATCCGCGAGATCCCGATGTCCTCCACCAGCCGTTTCATAAGCTCCATGGGACAGGGAGCCCCTCCGATGATCCCGCGGATGACCGTGCTCCACCGCTTGGCCCGGAAATCCGGATGGTCTATGAGGCCGATCAACATGCCCGGGGTCCCGTACACGGCTGTACACTGCTCCTTGTGGATGGCCCGGAGGACGGCCTCGGGCTCGAAAGTCTTGCACGGCATGACCAGGGCGGCGCCCCGGATAAGACCGGAGAGGGCAATACACGTATTGCCGAACATATGAAACAGCGGAAAAAATAGGCAGAGCCTGTCCCCTGCCGTGATGCCCTGTCTGTCGGTGGAGAAAAGGGACTTGTTGATCAACCCCAGGTGGTCCAGCACCACACCTTTGGGCTCTCCCGTTGTACCCGACGTGTACATAATTGCAATCGGATCCTCGGGTGTGAGCACATCGGTCATTTCCCTCAGGCCCGAGCCGTTCAACTCCTCGCCCCTTGCGGTCAGCTCTCCCCAGGGGATCGTTTCAGGATAGGTCTTGTCCGAAATCAGGTACATGTTTTCGAGCCCCGGGAGGCTCGGCCGCAGCTCATGGAGGATCGTCACGAAGGATTCATCTTCCAGGCCGGGAGTCAATATCACGTGCCGGCAGTCGGAGTGGTTCAAGATGTACAAGAGATCGTCCTTTTGCAGTCCCGGGTCGACGGGGACCAGGATGGCTCCTATCCGGGCCAGAGCCAACATGGCAATGATCCACTCCGGAATGTTCGGGGCCCAAAGCGCCACCCGGTCGCCCCGAACAACGCCCGTGGCAAGAAATCCCTGTGCGACCCGGTCGGTTTCCCAGGCCAGCAGCGTGTAGGTGTAGCGCTGGCCCGCCTCGGTGGCGATGAGGGCTTCCGCCTGGGGGTTTTCCTGGGAAATCTCCTCGATCATTTGAGGCACGGTTTTTCGAACGACTTTCATGGTCCCACCTCCGGATGATGGCAGAATCAAAATGCCTCCGTTTCATCACTAGGGCGCGGCTTGTCCTGCGGAAAAGATTCTACCACCGCTCTCCGAATATGACAAGAACGGGAGATTCGGGGGCCTGCAAGACCGCCCCAGGGCCGGGCCCGGAATCGAGGCCGCGCTTTTGGATCCGCTTTTGCCTTGAACGCACGGCAATATGCATTATATATAGGGGACTTTGAAACGGACACCCTGAATCGATTATGAGCCTTATTGCCGTCCTGAAAGTTTCCCTGAACTTTCTCGAAAATGAGATCTTCGACCAGATCGGATTCCAGGTGGAACCGGGCGACCGGATCGGTCTCGTGGGCCCAAACGGCTCCGGCAAGACGACCCTGTTGCGCCTCCTCAACGGGGAACTGATCCCGGACATCGGAGAAATCCGCGTGATGCGCGGCGTCCGCACCGGCTACCTGCCCCAGGATGTCCAGGAGACGCTCTCGGGGCCGCTTCTTCCGTCTCTTCTCGAGTCGGTGGAAGACCGGGTTTCCCTTCAGGAGACCCTCCGACGGCTGGAGGCGGACCTGTCTGCAGATAGGAACAAGAACCGTCAGGAAGAAATCGCCGAGAAGATCACGGACGTGCACCACCGCATCCAGGATCTGGATGCAGAGTTTCCGGCCCACGAGGCGGAGAAGATTCTCGTGGGTCTGGGTTTTTCTCCCTCCGACTTTGACAAGCCGGTCTCCTCCTTGAGCGGCGGGTGGAAGACCCGAGCCGCTCTGGCCAGTCTCCTTTATCAGAAGCCGGACCTTCTTCTCCTGGACGAACCCACCAATCACCTGGACATCCCCTCGGTCAGGTGGCTCGAACAGTTCCTCGAGGACTTCAAAGGAGCCATGATCCTGGTCTCCCACGACCGGGACTTTCTCAACAGGCAAGTGCAAAAAATCCTGAGCCTCGAGATGGAAGGCCTCCGCGTTTACAGCGGCAATTACGAGGCCTATCTCAAGGCCCGGGAGGAGGAGCGAAAAATCCTAGAGGCCCGGGCCCGCAACAAGGAGCAGAAGGTCAAAGAGGCCCAAAAGTTTATCGAACGCTTTCGCGCCAAGGCCTCCAAAGCCAGACAGGCTCAGAGCAAAATCAAGCTGCTGAAAAAAATGGAGCTGGTGGAGACCCATCGGAAGGAAAAGCCGATCCGTTTTTCCTTTCCCG
>CAYVUX010000194.1:0-110 GCA_964455075.1 uncultured Desulfobacteraceae bacterium
TATAAAAACCATCGTTAAATTAGTTGGTTACTGGCTTATGTCAGGAGTTCTGAAGGTACACGGGCCGCAATCCATAGAAATTCACCCCTTATTCCGGCGAAGACCGAATC
>CAYVUX010000194.1:210-1303 GCA_964455075.1 uncultured Desulfobacteraceae bacterium
GGTTTCGGGGAGAGGCAACGGAATCCGAACAAATTCACTCCGTCATTCCGGCGAAGGCCGGAATCCAGAAAAACAGGAGACGGTTTGTGGATAGGCAGCATGCTGTATACATCTTAGCGAGCAAGAGAAACGGTACCTTGTACACAGGTGTAAGCTCGGACCTCGTGAAGAGGGTGTGGGAACATAAGAACGATATGGTAGAAGGGTTCACAAAGCGTTACTCCGTGCATAGATTGGTTTGGTTTGAGCTTCACGAGAATATGGAATCCGCCATTTTGAAGGAGAAGAGAGTAAAGGAGTGGAAGCGTAAGTGGAAAATCCAATTGATCGAAAGTAAGAATCCTAATTGGCAGGATTTATACCAGAACATCGTATGACTGGATCCCGGCTCGCGCCCCGTTTCACGGGGCTTGGCCGGGATGACGGAGGCAGGGAGACCGGCCGAATTCCGCCGATTCCCGCGTCGGTGCCGGGTACACCGGCCGGAATCCATAGAAATTCACCCCTCCTTCCGGCGAAGGCCGGATCGGTTTCGGGGAGAGGCAACGGAATCCGAACAAATTCACTCCGTCATTCCGGCGAAAGCCGGAATCCAGAAAAACAGGAGACGGTTTGTGGATAGGCAGCCTGCACCGACACAGGCGGAAGTTGGACAAATCAAACCGAAACCGGGGACCCGCCCGAAGGGTGGGGACTGAGCACCCTTGAGGTGGCGAAGAAAATAGGGGGCAAAGGTCTCACTGGGACATGCCCCCGCATTTAAGAGCTATCCGAATTGTAGGCAGTACGCAAATTCCGGACGAACCGGAAAGAAGGCAGGCAAGCAAATGGTCTCACCCGAAGACCCGATGCCCGGGGATGCGACTTTCTCACATTCCCCCACGGGTTCCACCGGCAGGAAGTTGATGGAAATGCTGCGCCTTATGTGGGAGCGCTTCGGCCCCCAACACTGGTGGCCGGCGGAGACGCCGCTGGAGGTGATCATCGGCGCAGTTCTCACACAAAACACCAACTGGAAAAACGTGGAAAAGGCCATGGAAAATTTGCGCGGGAAGGGCCTCCTCTCGCTCGACATACTCCATTCCATGGAACC
>CAYVUX010000194.1:1313-6745 GCA_964455075.1 uncultured Desulfobacteraceae bacterium
GCCCTAGCCGAAGAAATCCAGCCCGCGGGATACTACAACATCAAGGCGAAAAGGCTGAAAAACCTCATCGACTACATTTTCGATGAGTATGAAGGAGACCTGTCCGCATTTTTGGAAGCGGGCACCACCGGGCTCAGGGAAGGCCTCCTCTCGGTGAAGGGTGTGGGGCCGGAAACGGCCGACAGCATCCTCCTCTATGCGGCCGGGCGTCCCGTATTCGTGGTGGATGCCTACACGTACCGCATCCTGCATCGCCACGGAATGGTGGAGGACCCAAGCACCTACGAGGAGCTTCAAGCCCTTTTCATGGATCACCTGCCGGAGGACGCCTCGCTTTTTAATGAATTCCACGCCCTGATCGTGCGCGTCGGAAAGAAATTCTGCAAGAGAAAGCCCCTTTGCGCGGAGTGTCCCCTCTCTTCCTGGGAACTTACGGATTTCCCCCGCGAGTAAGACGTCCGGCACCGCCCCCGTCATCCCACAGACCGCTTAAGCCACAGGGCCAGCAGCGATCCTCCAAGGATCAGTCCCCCGGCCAGGGCCATTCCGGTGCCGAAACGGCCCATATCACCCATCAGGCCGATACCTGCAGGAACCAGGCCGCCGCCGAGAACAAAACCCGCAGGCACCGTGATAGACACGGCCACATTGCGAACACCGGGATCTCCGATGGAGGAAAGCGCGGCAAACGCGGGCGGGAAAAAGCACACCGCCATGGCGGGCTGAATGAAGACCAGGGCGATAATCCAGGAGTCCGGACCCACACCCAAAAGAACCGTGCTCAACCCGGAAAGGAACAACACCGCCGCCAGGGTGCGGCCGGGGCCCAGCCGGTCGGAAATCCACCCGGAAACAAAGGCGATGCCCAGCCCCGAAATCCGCGAAAGCGCAATGAGGGTGTTGGCCCAGTTCCGATGTACGCCGTGCTCAGAGACCAGGTAAAGAGGCAGCATGGTAAAGACGCCCAAAGACCCGACGATCCCCAGGCTGAAAAGCACCATGATAATCCAGAAGGCCTTCTCCGAAAGAATGCTCCTGACGGCGTCCAGCCCGGGCGCTTTTCCGTAAAGGTCTTCCCCTTTGCCGAAACGGGCAAAGAGGATGGCCAGCCCCAGGCTGATGGCCCCCAGAATGGCCAGAATCGCTCGCCAGGAGAACCAGAGCAGGCCGACTTCAGACAGGAGGGGAGCGGCGACAAAACTCAAATTGGGGGCCAGTTCGTGGATGGCAATGGCTTTTCCCCAGTGCCTGGTCCCGGTGCATGAGGTGAGGGTCGCAATGCCGGACGGGAGGTAGAGGCCCGCGGCCATCCCGACCAAAAGCAGCCCGATCCGAATTCCCCAAAGGCCCTGGGTGAACGAAGCGGCCATAAGCGATATGCCCAGGAGGCCCGCGGACACGACAATTGTTTTCCGATGGGAAAGCCGCTCGGAGACAAAGCCCGAGCCCAGGAGGGTGATGAAATACCCCAGTGAAATCAACAGGAAAAGCGAGCCCGCCTGGCCGTGGGTCAGGCCCAGGTCCTTTTCCACCGTTGGCATGAGAGGCGCCAGGACGATGCGGGAAATGAAGTTCAGGAAAAAGACGGACGTCAGGAAGAGAAGCGGCCCGAGCTGAAAGCGGGATTCGCTGCGCTCCTCCGAGAAAACGGCATCTCCCGCACTCGGGGCACGGTCCTTTTCTCCTTGCCCGCCGCTTTTCGGGCTGTGATCTTGAGGGTCCATTCCTTGTCGCGTCAAATTTTCTTTAAAACCTTTGAAAAGCGCTCCCAATTTCTTCGCCGTTTAAAGGGATGGTTCGCGGCTTGCGCCGCTCCTACACATCACTCCGAATCCCCGGTAGGAGAGACTGTGTCGCAGTCCGTCATCCCGGACAAACCCTGTGAAACGGAGCGCGATCCGAAATCCGCCCGCTCTTTTTCCGTCATTCCGGCGCAGGCCGGAATCCAGAAGTTCTCGGTATGAGGCGTTTTCCTGGATTCCGGATCTTTCTCCGCTTCGCGTCGTTCGTCCGGAATGACGTCTTTTCGAATAGCAACACAGTTTTCCTCCGCCGGAGTGACGAACCGGACATTGTATGCCCGGATTCCGGCCCGCCTGCATTCGTGGTTAAAGCACTCGCTTTCCCAAACCAAAAGCCGAATGATTCGCGGCTCGCGCCGCTCCTACACAAATCACTCCGCCCCCCTGTAGGAGCGGGCTTGCCCGCGAACATCTCTCCTTGGGACCCCAAACCTATATTCCCAAGAGACACCGGCTTGTAGGTAAACCCTTCGCCTTACCAGCAGGGCGGACCAAGGATGCTACTCCATCGCGCCAGCCCGAAAACATGGTTCGCGGCTCGCGCCGCTCCTACACATCACTCCGACCCCCCTGTAGGAGCGGGCTTGCCCGCGAACAATATTCCGCCGCCGAGAATCCCTTCACCTTGCCGTGCAGGTCTTCCGGGTGGCGCGGGGCCGTAGTCTGCATTCATCTTGGGGCAGAACCGCGCATTTTTCAAAGGATTCTCTTGGGAGCCCGTTTCAATCCACTGAGCCCGGGAACTTACGCGGGCTAATAAAAATCATACAACTTCTTGATTTGCAACGGCAAATGACCGTACAAAAATCCTCAGGGTCATTTTTATTCCCCGAATTCCGAATGAAACCTCTCTTGCCTTTCCGTCAAAAACCGTGTAACTCAACCGAAAAACCTCGGCAACCCCCGAAATATTTTCCGGCAGGAGGCTACGCATGATCGAACGCTACACGCGCCCGGAAATGGGCCGCATTTGGACGGACCAGAATCGATTCTCCAAGTGGCTGCAAGTGGAGCTCGCCGCATGCGAGGCCATGGCGGAAGAGGGCATTGTCCCGAAGGAATGCGCAGAAAACATCTGCTCCCGAGCCACCTTCTCCGTGGACCGCATCCTGGAGATTGAAGAAGAGACCAAACACGATGTGATCGCGTTCATCACCAATGTGGCGGAACATGTGGGTCCGGACTCACGCTATATTCACCTCGGCCTCACCTCCTCGGACATTCTGGACACCAGCCTGGCCCTTTTGCTCCGGGAGGCCATGGACCTGATCATTCAGGATTCACGGAAGCTGATGGATGTACTCGAGGCGCGCGCCCGGGAGCACAAGAACACCGTGATGATGGGAAGGTCCCACGGGATCCACGCGGAGCCCACCACCTTCGGGCTCAAGCTTGCGCTGTGGTACGCCGAGATGAAGCGCAATCTCCGGCGTCTGGAAGAGGCCCGCAGGGTCATTTCCTACGGCAAACTGTCGGGGGCCGTCGGAACCTTTGCGAACATCTCCCCCCGAATCGAGGTCCGCGTCTGTGAGAAGTTGGGACTCGAACCGGCGGAGATCTCCACGCAAGTCATCCAGAGGGATCGCCACGCCCAGTACTTTGTCACCCTCGCCGTGCTTGCCGGCACCCTGGAGAAGATCGCCGTGGAAATCCGGCACCTCCAGAGGACGGAGGTCCTGGAGGCCGAGGAGCCCTTTTCCAAAGGCCAAAAAGGATCCTCGGCCATGCCGCACAAGAAAAACCCCGTGGGCTCGGAGAACATCTCGGGCCTGGCGCGGCTGGTGCGGTCCAATTCCCTGGCCGCTCTCGAGAATATGCCTCTCTGGCACGAGAGGGACATCAGCCATTCCTCGGTGGAGCGGGTGATCGCCCCGGACAGCACCATTCTGACGGACTACATGCTCCACCGGCTCACGGGCATCCTGGTCGGCCTCATGGTCCACCCCGAACGCATGCTGGAGAACGTCCGGTTGACCAAAGGGTTGATTCATTCCCAGCAGATCCTTCTGAGGCTTGCCGAGCAAGGGGTAGAGAGGCAGAAAGCCTATGTGATGGTCCAGCGAAACGCCATGCAGGTGTGGGAAACAGGGAAGGAGTTCAAGGACCTCATCCTGAACGACCTGGAAATTCGGGAGCACTTGTCCCGGGAGCAAATCGAAGAGGTATTCGATGTGAACTATCATCTGAAATACGTTGACGAGATATTCGAAAGGGTTTTCGGCTCCGCCTAGAGAGCGGTTCGTCATCCTGGCCAAGTCCCGTGAAACGGAATGCGAGCCGGGATCCATAAGCCCACAACATGGTGGCATTTTTCTGGATTCCGGATCTCCCTTGCTTCGCTTCGGTCGTCCGGAATGACGTTTTTCGAATTGCGACATAGACTCGAAAGCCGGAATCCAGAAAAATTTACTCCGTCATTCCGGTCCGCCTAAGGCGGAGAATCCAGAAAAACAGGAGACGGTTTGTGGACAGGCAGCCTGCCGTATACATCTTGGCGAACAAAGGAAATTCCACTCTCTTCTCTTTAGAGCTCTCTGAGTTCTAAAGTCTACGCAAATTGAGAATGAACCTTTTTCTTCACGGAGGAACACAATGGCTTCGGGTGCTCCCAAGTCGCGCAACTCCAAAGGGGCTCCCCCGCCGTCTTCAAAGTTGACCGTCATGGTGGTGGGCAAACTCGGGAAGCTGTGGTCTTTCCGGATTTCCTCTCCGCTGTTTTTCTTTGCCGCGGCCTTCTTTTTGATCTACCTCGCAGTCTCGGCGGTGGGGCTCAATCAGTATTTTGCGGAACGCCGGAAAAACCAAGCCCTTTCCGGAGAGGTGGAAAGGCTCAAGACCTGGCTGGACGATGCCCAGCGATCCGCGTATCGATTGCGGCAGAGGATGCGCTTCCTTGAGGGGTTTGAATCGGGAATGCCGGAGCCGCAGCCGGAGCCATCCCATGAGCCGGAAGAGTCTCCCGCGTTGAAACATGCCGGACCCGCCGCCGATCCCGAAGATGCGGAGCCCGCCGGGCACCCGGGCCAACAGGACAACGCGCCGATCCCCACCGTAGCCGTCAAGGACCTGGAGGTTCAAGAGGTCGAGACCGGGTTGCTCGTACAGTTCAAAGTGGTCAACACCGCGGAAGAGGACCGCCGCGTCGGGGGGTACGTGCATCTCATCGGGTTTGATGAACACGCCGGGGAACCCGGCGTTTGGACCTCCCCGGAGGTGAAGCTGAAAGACGGGCGCCCGGAGAACTACAAGGGCGGCCGGCTTTTCCTGATCCGGAGGTTCAAGCCCATGAAGGCGGCTCTTTCTTTTGACCCGGGGGGGCCGAGGCCTTCACGGCTTTCCATCCTGATCTACGATCGCTCCGGGAAGTTGATCGTGGAACATTCGGTCGACATCGAGGATGTCTCGTAAGGCTTTGTTTACGCATGTTTTTTTGGTTTTTCCGGAAGTTTGACTCCCTCAAACCCGCCTCAGGTATTCGTCCGAGCTTGTTCGCGGGCAAGCCCGCTCCTACAGGGACTCGAAAGCGCCTCTGTAGGAGCGGCGTCAGCCGCGAAACGTAAAACGCCGCCGGGGCAGCTAAGGGCTCACTCAAAAATAATTTCACAGAATTGACGCTCAGATTTGGGTCGG
>CAYVUX010000195.1:0-5046 GCA_964455075.1 uncultured Desulfobacteraceae bacterium
CTTCGGTCCCGGCTTCTCCTGGAGATTGTTTGATGCCGGTGCCATTCGGAGCAACATTGAGGTGCAAACAGCGCTTCAGGAGCAGGCCCTGCTTACCTACGAATCGACCGTCTTAATCGCCTTGGAAGAGGTGGAAAACGCCATGAATGCCTATGTGCAGGAGCAGCTTCGACGGGTGTCCCTTGTGGAGGCCGCACAAGCGGCCCAGCAGGCCGTGCATCTTTCCGAGCAGCAGTTCAAGGCCGGGTTAACCGATTTCACGAGTGTGCTGGACGCGCAGCGCTCGCAGCTCTCCTTCCAGGAGCAACTAGCCCAGAGCGAAGGAAGGGTAAGCGCGAACCTCATTGCCCTTTACAAGGCCCTGGGGGGAGGTTGGTCCCCTTTGGACAAAGACAAAAAGACATCCCGGTGATTCGAGACTGGGTCGCAATTCGAAAAAAACGTCATTCCGGACGAACGACGCGAAGCAAAGAGAGATCCGGAATCTAGGCAAATTTCAGCATATCGTGAACTTATGGATCCCGGCTCGCGCCCCGTTTCACGGGACTCTGCCGGGATGACGAACTGCGATACACTCTCGATTCGCCGCCGACGGGCATTTGCTCTTTTGGTCAGGATAGGAGGAAAGGCATTGATTGACAGTCACGCCCACCTGGATATGGAAGCGTTTGAGAAGGATCGAGAGGATGTCATCCGCAGGGCCATTGAGGGAGGGCTTAAAGGCATCGTTACGGTAGGGATTCATCTCGAAAGCTCGAAACAAGCCCTGGATCTCGCCCGGAGCCATTCTATCGTCCATGCTGCGGTGGGATGCCATCCCCATGAGGCCGACGGATGCACGGACGACGCCCTCGACGGACTGGCTCAACTGGTATCGGAGCCGGAGGTCGTCGCATGGGGTGAGATCGGGCTGGACTACTACCGGATGTATGCCTCCCGGGAGGCTCAGGAAAGGATCTTCCGCAGACAGATCCGGATGGCCCGGGACCTGGATCTTCCCATTATTGTTCACGATCGCGAGGCCCATGAAGCGGTCCTCCAGGAACTCCAGGCGCTCGGCACTGGACGGGGAGTAATCCACTGTTTTTCGGGAGATTACGCTCTCGCCGAGGAATTTTTGAAACTCGGCTATCACATCTCCATTCCGGGCACAGTGACCTACAAGGGGGCAAAAATGCTGAAGAACGTGGCCGGCAAAATTCCCCTGGAAAGCCTCCTCATTGAAACCGACTGCCCCTTCTTGACGCCTGCCCAGGGAAAAGGTAAGAGAAACGAGCCGTTGTTCGTGTCTTACACAGCCCGGGAAATCGCGCGGATCCGGGGACTGGAGACAGACCAAGTCGCGGTTCAGACAGCGCACAATGCGGCAGAGCTTTTCCATCTTGAAGAATAGGATGAAACGCCTGCACAGTGTGGAGGACGCAAAACCGCCAACATGGACGTACCAAGAATCAGTCAGGAAAACCCGCTTGTTCTCGCATCGGATTCACCCCGCAGAAAGCGGCTTCTGAACCAGCTAGGGCTGCCCTTCCGGGCGATCCCAAGCAGCATCGATGAAGAACGGATCGGAGCGGATCCTCAGGAGGAGGTGCTGATTTTGGGCCTCGAGAAGGCGCGGAGCATACAGCCGGAGGTCGAGGGAGCCTGGGTGCTGGGGGCGGACACGATCGTGGTCCTGGGAGAGAAGGAGATCCTCTTGAAACCGAGGGACGGAGATGACGCCTGCAGGATGCTCCGCCTTCTGGGCGGCCGAATTCACCGCGTATTCACCGGGTTTTGTCTCCTGGATCCTCTCGGGTCTCCCGCCCATTGCGAGGCCGTGGAGACAGAGGTTCACTTCAAGGCACTAACCGAGCGGGAAATACAAGGATACGTGCGCACCGGGGAGCCCTTCGGCAAGGCCGGAGGATACGGCATACAAGGGCTCGGCGCCTTCATGGTGGCAAGCATCACAGGATCTTATACCAGCGTAGTAGGCTTGCCGGTGTGCGCCCTCATCAAGGCTCTTCTTGCGACAGGAGCCTTGGAAACCTTCCCGATGCCCGTTGAGTGAAACCTTCCAAAAGCGACCTTTTGGCTTCGTAATTTGACGAGAGACTCTCCATTGCAGATCCTTATATAGGAGTTAAAGAATGGCTAGACCCATGTCAGCGATGGCCAAATTTGCCCGACCCAACACGAGAGGGGTCGTGCTGTGCAGAAATCTTTTCGACACACTGAATGGCCCGAGGAATGCACCGGTTATCTGGATCCAAAGCCCGGCCGGGGCTGGCAAAACAACATTGATTTCCAGCTATTTGGAGACCTCTCGGATTCCTTGTCTTTGGTATCAGATGGATGAAGGCGACAGTGATTTGGCGACCTTCTTCTGTTACCTTCAGCAAGCGGTTCAATCTGTTCAGCCCCCTAATGAACCATCGCAATTATCCCTTCTCAAACCCGAATACCTGACCGGTCTGCCGCTTTTCACAAGAAGATTTTTTGAGCGGCTTTTTGTGGATCTCGACCAGCAGCGTGTTTTGGTTTTTGACAACTATCAGACCATCGCAGATTGGATGGATTTCCATGGAGCGTTTATCAACGGGTTAAGGGCCATTCCCCCTGGAAAGCAGGTTGTCATTATCAGCCGTGAGGCTCCGCCAGGCGTCTTTGCACGCTTCAAAGCGCATGATGATATGGCCGTGCTAACATGGGAAAATGGGAAGTTATTTTTGAGTGAGCCCTTAGCACATTGACATTTCCACCGATCAAGAAAGAAACTGAGCCGCCGGGTTGTAAAGCCACTCTTCTTGATTTAGGCTGTGTAATTGGGGTATGGTACACCCCCTGATCTTGATCGGAGATTTCAGCGCCTATTTTCGAGAGAATCCAGGGCCATGTACAGAAACTTCCATGACATTACAGCCAGAGCCCGAGAACTGGGACCCGTCAAGGTTGCTGTTCTGTTTCCGTACAACCCGGAGGCGGTTCAGTCTACCGCGGACGCCATGCACGCAAACCTGATCACCCCCATTCTTGTAGGCATCAAGGATTCCATTTCCGAGGCAGGAAAACGTTCATCGGATCTTCAGAGGATGGAAATCATCGAACAGCACGACCCCCAAGAAGCCGCCGATTTTTGCATGGATATGACGGCTCAAGGCGATGTGCAATTTGTAGTGAAAGGAAATATTCTCACAACCTACCTTTACAGGGCACTGATAAGAAAAACCAAGGAGCGGACGCCGGACCAGACCCCCTGTACCTTGTGTTTCCACGAGATGAGAAATCTTGAAAAAATATTCGTCGTCACCGACCCGGGAGTGAATATCCTCCCGGATATGGAGTTTAAGAAAAAGATCCTGACGAGCGCAATCACCGTGGTACGTGGATTGGGGTGCCCAGCCCCGCGGGTGATGGTCCTGGCTGCTCCGCGAATAGACCGTTCCCAATCTATCTCGGCTCTGGAGGCCGAACAATTGACTCATCTGGGCCGGCAAGGCTATTTCGGAGACTGTGAATTCCGTCAGCCCCGGGATCTCACAGCCGCCTTTCCCGACGGGAAGATCCATGCGGAGGAATTCCCGGACATTTTCTTGGTTCCCCATATCGAAGCAGGAAATATCCTGGTGAAGGCGATCGACCATCTTCTTCTCGGTGTGCGGCAGTGTGCAACCATAGGAGGCGGGGGATTGATCACACTCACTCCTTCCCGCTCCGACGGATACGAGGAGCGGATGACCAATATCGCACTGGGGGTGGTGCTGAGTGCATCTACGCAGGGCCGCTGAAGTTTATGGAACTCGAATCCTTTCTTATACGCGCCTACGAGGACAAGGTTGAGCGCAAGAAGCTGATTGTTGCAGGGGAGTTCGATTCGGAGGCCGTGGAAGCCTGTGCGGAGGCCTCAGCAAGGGGATGGGTGGAGCCTCTGTTCTGCGGGAGCGCATTTGACGGCCGGATCCAGGGGATGGAACACATCTTTCCTTCTCTGGATGCATCCCAATCCAGGGATAAGGCGGGGGAGATGGCTTCCTCCGGAGAAGCGGACGCGGTGATGTATACCGGGCCCCTTGATGAGGGCCTCCTTCGACCGCCGGCGCGAACCGGAGGGAAGTACACGCCGGGTCGGGTGTTGAGCTATGTCCACGTCTTTTTGGCACCCCGGGATCATCACCTCACGCTGCTCACGGACACCCTGTTCAATGCATCACCCTCATTAAAAGAGAAGATCGCTATTATAGAAAATGCCGTCGCCGCAGCCGCTTCTCTGGGAATTCGAGAACCCTTGATTGCCGCACTAGCCCCCCTTGAGCTGGTGAATCCCGACATCCCTTCCACGCTGGATGCGGCCATACTTTCGAAGATGTCCCAGCGGGGACAGTTCGGAAGAGCGGTAATAGAGGGTCCCCTGGGCATGGACAATGCCGAGTCCGCTTCCGCTGCACGTGTAAAGGGGATCAACAGCCCGGTGCCGGGGCATGTGGACATCTATTTCTTTCCAGACCTGGAGTCGGCAAGCATCACGGCACAGTTTATCTCCCGGCCCGGGGGATGCCGGTTGGGCGGGATCGTGCGTGGTTCCGATTTTCCCGTCATCGTCCGTTCCCCTCTCGAGACCCGAGGCTCGTGGCCCGTGAATATCCTTCTGGGCATTCTATGACCGCGGACACGGCAGATGAGAAGATCCTGATCATCAATGTCGGCTCCACTACTGTGAAGCTGGGATTGTTTGCCGGCCAAGACTTCAGTTTCAGAGAGAAAATTGAATATTCGCCAAAGGAAGCTGAGGAATTGGGCGGCTACGATGACTGGGCGGATTTCCTGAAACGCGCCGTGGATGGAGCCTTAGGCGCCAACAAGGAGGAACTCGATCCCCTGGGCTTAGTGGTAAGCCGGGGAGGTCTTACGAAACCCCTTGCCGGGGGGGCCTATCGCGTGAGCCGGGCCATGTTGGACGACCTTCGCACCGGCGCATACGGCTGGCACCCTACAAATATCGGCCCTGCCGTAGCCCGCGAGATCGCCGAAGCCGAGACGGCCCGGGCCGGCATCAATCAGCGCATC
>CAYVUX010000195.1:5056-6702 GCA_964455075.1 uncultured Desulfobacteraceae bacterium
TGGACGAACTGTCCGCGCTGGCCCGATTCTCGGGGCTCAAGGGCATTGACAGGAAAGCGGCCTTCCATATCTTGAACCAGAAGTCTGCGGGAAGGAAGGCCGCCCGCCAACTTAAGCGGGTCTACATGGAATCAAATCTCATCGTGGCGCACATGGGCGGCGGCATCACCGTAGGGGCGCACAGCGGTGGTAAAATCATTGACGGCACCCACGGTCTGAGCGAGGGACCGTTCACCCCTCAGCGTACCGGGGCTCTACCGAGCCTGGAACTCATGGATCGCTGCTTCTCCGGACGGTATTCCAGGGAGGAACTGCGCGGCATGCTTCTCGGCCGAGGCGGCGTTTTTTCCTACCTGGGCGAGCAGAATATGATGAAAGTTTCCGGATCCATCTCCAAGGGAGACAGGCAGGCATTGCTGGTCGTTCAGGCCATGGCCTACCAGGTCAGCAAGGACATTTGCGCCATGGCCGCCGTGCTCGAAGGCAAGGTGGATGCGGTGGTCCTCACCGGCAACCTGTGTTATTTCTCCTCACTGGTGGATGAGATCCGAAACCGGGTCTCCTTCCTGGGAGAGACCCTGGTTTACCCCGGTGAGGACGAATTGGAAAACCTGGCCCGGGGCGGGATCGAGGTGCTCAGGGGAAGAGAAGAAATGAAGGAATACTGAGCCCGGCACAGACCTACGGCGGAGAGGGTCTTTCACGGCCCTCCCGATTCCTGGAGATCTCGGCGAACACCACCCCCGCCGCCACCGCGACATTCAGCGATTCCACCTGTCCCCGAGCCGGAATCCGCACCACCTCGTGGCATCGTTTTCGAACGGCGGGGCTCATTCCCCGCTCTTCGTTTCCCAGGATGACCGCGAGGTCTCTTTGCCAGTCGAACGCATGGACGGACACGGCCCCGTCCCCGGCGGACCCGATGATCCAGAACCCCTGTTCCTTGAAAAAATCCAGCGTCCGGCCCAGATTCACCACCCGCGCCACGGGCAAAACGGAACACGCACCTGCCGCCCTCTTGAAGACACGGGCCGTGATCCGCGCCGAGCGGTCCTTTGGCAGAATCAACCCGTTTGCCCCGAAAAAGGCGGCGGTGCGGATGATGGCCCCCAGATTGCCCTCATCCGTAATGTGGTCGGCCACCGCAATGAGTCCCTCCTCCGAATGCTCGCGTGCAAGCCCAAGGATTTCCTCCGGGTCCGCATACCGAAAGCCCCTTGCGAAAGCCACTACGCCCTGGTGGGCGGTTTCCCCCACAAGGCGAAAAAGCTCCTCGGCCGTCCTGAAGTGTACGGAAACCCCGAGACTCTCGGCCAAACGCACAAGTTCCCTCGTGCGCGCCGATTGGGTCTTCCTGGAAATCCACACTTCCCGCACCTGAATCCGACCGGACCGCAGGCTTTCGACTACTGCATGGTAACCAGTCACCACATACACGTCATCTTCGCGAATGGAGGCACCTCCAGCATTTCGCCCCCCGGAGCTGTCGCGGCCCCGGCCAGGCACCCGGCCGGTCAATCCTTTTGTAGGGGGAAGCGGCCCCGCACGGCATCCGCCCGCATCGAGGTTCGGCAGCGTTCCGAGACAATGATCGACCGCACTTCCTCGACAGAAACTTCCAGGTCGTCGTTGAAAACGATATAATC
>CAYVUX010000196.1:0-1422 GCA_964455075.1 uncultured Desulfobacteraceae bacterium
CTACAGGGACTCGAAAGCGCTTCTGTAGGAGCGGCGTCAGCCGCGAACCGGGAAACGCTGCCAGGCGGCTAAGGCCTTCACGATAAAATTTCTTCAACAAGCAGGCGACCCTGTTCATTCGCAACCGAAAGCCGACTCGGTCACCCGTCCGGAGCTTGTTCGCGGGCAAGCCCGCTCCTACAGGGTGCTCGGACGTCTTCTCTCCAGGAACTCCGCCATGCCAAAATCGAAATGCCACAATCTCTCATTCCTCATTCAAAGACATAGGGATGCGAAAACCGGATCAACCTTTTCGATTTGGCAACCATTAGGTATCCATTTTCCGGAAGAACGAGTTTTTAAGGTGCCGGATGCCTTCTTGCCGGATGGAGCCGACGCTTCCCATCGAGCAACACGCAAGTACCCCGGAAGGGTTGCACCGGGGCCCTGGATTTCCCCATCCACCATGCAAAAGCCTGCATTATTGCAAAAATATGTTGAAAATCTACTGCAAAAACGCATCGTCTCCCCGCCCGAAATTCCCGCATTATCCGGTCCGAAAATGACGATGCAGGGCTTTGCCGGCGCTTGTTTCAAATCTCACACGGCACCCCGGAAAACGCCGGGACCGCATTCTCCCCGGCAGACCCGGCTGCTCTGTCCGCACGCCCCGAAACCGCGGGTGCTTTCGCCAACAGCGAAACCTTGCATGCAAACACATTCCAACTATTATCTAATGCTATCTCCTGCAATGCTTGTGCCGTTTTTTGGGATCCCTCAAGATGCTTTCTCGGGAAGCGGGGGAAGGAGATGGAATCATGGCATGGTCCGATCGGTTCTTCTGAAAACGGAACAGTAGGAAGATGCTGGACGCGCTTCGCATTCGACAAGCCGCCCAAGTCAGATCCGTCAAAACCGCGGCGATTCCTGTCCTCCGGAATACAACCCGGAGCATAAGCAGCCTGAGACCCCCATGGAGATGTCCCCCTGATTGCGTGGCTGATCCCGGGGCAGCGTTAAATCCGACTTTTGGAAGGCGCCTTTTCTACAGTCCAAGTCGATCGATGTTGTCGGAACGGGCTGAGATTGGCCACCGTTGCTTACCCTTAAAGTGTGCCCTCCTCCAAAACGAAGGAGGGCACACTGGTGCGGATGACTACACGGTCACCTTCGCCACCAGCAATCCGGCCCCGGGTCTTTTCAGCAGGAATTCCAGAGAATCACCGGGCCTTGTCTCCTCCACCTTCTTTTTGAGTTCTTTTGCCGTCTCAAGGGGTTCCCCCGCACACGCGGGGATAGTCCGTTGCGTGCGTTCGTGCGTGCAAGGATAGCGCAGGTTCCCCCGCACACGCGGGGATAGTCCCACCATCTCCAGACGCGAGCTGGGAAACCGACCGGTTCCCCCGCACACGCGGGGATAGTCCCCGGGAGACCGTCCAGGAG
>CAYVUX010000196.1:1432-6699 GCA_964455075.1 uncultured Desulfobacteraceae bacterium
TTGCCGTCTCAAGGGGTTCGTGGTTGATCTCCTTGATGACGTCTCCCTGTCGAATGCCCGACTCGGCGCCTTTCCCTCGCGGATCCACGCCGGCCACAACCACACCCCTTTCCGTCTCCAGAAGGCCCAGTCGTTTCGCGATCTCAGGGTTCAGCTCGGTTACGCGCAGACCCAAATTTCCATTTTTCCGCGGATCCCTGTCCACTGCAGCCCGGGCCGATTCCGGCTTCCTGGCCAGCTCAACCTCAAGGACCTTTTCCTTTCCGTCTCTCAGGACGGTCACGGGCGTGTTCTCTCCGATAGGAGACTTGGCAATGGTCCGCGAAAGGTCCCGGCTGGAAGATATCCTTTTTCCGTCCACCGCAACAATAATATCCCCGGCCTGAATACCGGCCTCTTGGGCAGGGTCCCCTTCGTAGACTTCGGCAACCAAAGCACCTTTTCTTTCACCTATCTTGTAGTACCCTGCCAGCTCCGGGGTTACATCCTGGATGGCGACGCCCAGCCAGGCGCGTGTCACTTCACCGCTCTCCTTTAACTGGGCAATGACGCCCTTCGCCAGATTGACGGGAGTGGCGAACCCCACGCCGTCATTCCCTCCGCCTCGGGAAATGATGGCCGAATTGATTCCCACCACCTCTCCTTGGAGGTTCAGAAGGGGCCCGCCGCTGTTTCCGGGATTGATGGAAGCGTCGGTTTGGATGAAGTCGTCGTAGGGTCCGGCGCCGATAACGCGTCCCTTGCCGCTTACAATCCCGGCTGTAACGGTCTGCTCCAGGCCGAAGGGGCTGCCCACGGCCACCACCCAGGATCCGACCCTCAAATTGTCCGAATCACCGATTTTGAGTGGTGTCAACTCCACATCGTTCGCTTCGATCTTCACCAGTGCCAAATCGGTGTTGGGATCTCGTCCCACTATCCGCGCATCGTACTCCCGCTTGTCCGACAACTTTACTGTTATCTCGTCTGCTCCGTCGATCACATGATTGTTTGTTACAATGTACCCTTCCCGGTCGATAACAAACCCTGAACCCAGGCTCTGTCTTTTGAAATCAGGGGCTGGGCCTCCTTCGGAACGCGGTGCGAAGAAGTCCCCGAAAGGGCTCTTTTTTCCAAACGGACTCCCGAAGAAGTGTCGAAATACCGGGCCGCCTCCTTTGATGCTTTTCACCGTCCGTATATTGACCACTCCCGGGCGGACCCTGTCGACAAGGCCGCTGAAGTTTGCAGGGAGCATTGCGGGGGTCTTGTCTATGGACGAAACCGCGGTATTCCGGGTGATTCCCAGGAATGCCGTTCCCATGAACACCAGGACCAGAACCTGCAAAAGTCTTCTCTTGTGTTTCATTTTCCATTACCTCCATTCCATAAGTTCGAGTAGATTTTGGAGGCATTATAAATCAGCTACTTCATCACAACATGACCGGAACATTACAAATTGGTCATGTTTTGATGCGATGCGCCGCCTTTACCGGCGACCGCCACAGGACGAAAGAAATATTTCATCACATCCGTGTTTTTGTTCGCCCGAATAGATGGAGAAATGACGGAAGGGAATCGCCTTTGCGAAGGATCACGAGGAAGGCTGCGCGGTCTTCGGCAGGATGACGGCAAACATGCTGCCTTTCCCCGGTGCGCTGGTCACATATATCTCACCGCCGTGGGCCCTGGCGACGGCCCGGGCCAGGCTCAGCCCCAAACCGGCCCCGGCTTGAGAACGGCTGGGATCGCTGCGGTAAAACCGTTCAAAGATCCGGGGCAGGTCTTCCTGCGAAATGCCGATGCCCGTGTCTTTTACGGCAATGGAAACGAGATTTCGGTTTTTTTCTTTAACCGCCACGTCTACTGCGCCACCGGAAGGAGTGTACTTGACGGCATTGTCCACCAGATTGGCGACCATCCGCTGAATCATGCCCACGTCTCCCCGGGACGGGCAACTATAAGGAACCCGACAGGCCAAGGAGACTCCTCCTTCTTCCGCAAGAGGCTGAAACAAATCGCAGGCTTCCCGAACCACTTCGGCCGCATCCAGGTCTTCCATCTGCAGTTCTCCCACGCCGGCTTCCGTACGGGAAATCACCAGCATGGCATTGATTGTGTCCAGAAGCCGGTCGCATTCCTCGATGGTATCGGCAGCCATGATTCGGTACTCTTCCAGAGGAGCATCCGTGGTCAGGGCCACTTCTGCGCTGCCGCGCAACTTGGTTAATGGGCTCTTCAGGTCATGAGCAATATTGTCGCTCATCTCCTTGATGCCTGTGACCAGGTTTTCGATACGGTCCAGCATCCGGTTGAACGTCGTGGCCAGCAGGTCGATTTCGTGTCCCCTATGTTTTATCGGCACCCGCTCTCCAAGAGCATCCCTGGATATGCGCTGAGCGGTATGTGTGACCTCCTCCAGCCCGGAGAGTGCTTTCTTTGCCATGAACCAGCCTATGAACGCAGCCAGGGCGAGCAAGAACGCCATCGTGATGATAAAGATATCCTTGAATGTTTCGATGAACCGGCTGGAACTTTCCATGGATTGCCCAAGCTGCAAAACCACGCCGGGGCCGATGATCGAATAGAGGACCCTCACCTCGTTTTTGCGGCCCGACACTTCCGTGGTGTCGAACACCCGACTTCTGCCCGCCGCCAGCTGACTTACGGCATCGCTGCCCATATCGATGTCCCTCCAATAGGACATGTTGGAGGATGAAAACATCTGGCCGCTCCTGGAGAAAAGCCGGAAAAATATCTTCCGCTCCCCTGCTGCTTGTGTTTCTATGACGGCTGCGTTGCGCAGGGCGCCCATCCCCTGCGAAGCCAGGACGGAGGAAAATCGCTCCTCCTGCTCCAGGAGATCACGGTCCACACGGTCACGGATCACCGATATAAACAGCAAATAGAACATGAGAAAGGCCACGCAGGAGGTGAGCGAAAAGATTCCTGCATACCAGAGGGTAAGCCGAAACGCCAAGGTATGATGAAAACTAATCCGAGGTCTTGAGGACATAGCCCACTCCGCGAACGGTTTGGATCAATTTGTTTGGAAAATCACGGTCGATCTTGTCCCTCAGCCGGGAAATCCTGGCTTCCACCACATTGGTCTGAGGGTCGAAATGGTAGTTCCACACGTGCTCCATGATCATGGTCTTGGAAACCACCCTTCCGGGGTTGCGCATCAGGTATTCGAGCAGGGAGAATTCCAGGGGCTGGAGATCGATCTTCCTGCCCGCGCGCGTCACTTCCCGTGTCAGAAGGTCCATGGAGCAGTCTCCCACCTGCAGCCTGGTGGGCTCCGAAGCACTGGTTGCCCTTCGGATCAATGCCTGGATTCGGGCCAGGAGTTCTGAAAAAGCAAAGGGCTTGGTCAGGTAATCGTCACTCCCGGCCTGGAGGCCCTTGACCCGGTCATCCACAGAGGCCTTGGCGCTGAGTATCAAGACAGGTGTATTGACTTTCTCCCGGCGCATCCGCTCTATGAGGCTCAAGCCGTCCAGCTTCGGCAGCATGAGATCGATGACCGCGACATCATGCGCTTCCGTAAGGGCCAGGTGAAGACCTTCCTCGCCGTCGGGGGCATGGTCCACCGCAAAGCCGGCGGACTTCAGGCCTTTAGTAACAAAAGAAGCGATTTTTGAATCGTCTTCCACCAGAAGAACACGCACGCACAACTCCTTTCAAATCAACAGAACAGGTTTTGCCCCGCAATGTATTTAATGATAATGAATTTGAGCATTTAATCAATAGAGCGCACCATTCGCCCAGACGGTTTGGTGTGCCCCCAGGAGAGACAGTGCAGGCGGATCCATCAAAAAAATCCAGGGTTCCGGACGGATTTTGGATTCCTAATGGTGGCTTGGCCTCAAGGAGAATACTCCCCACCCCAAAGGCCCTCCAGAAACTCTCGATAGGGCAGAATCACGATATCGCCGATTCTTCTCCTGCGAGGCTCAAAGCTTACGCAAAGGTAATTCTTCAGCAGGCTTTCCTCGGCCAGCATTAAAAGCGCTTTGATATCGTTCTTTGACAGGTTCTGTTTGGCCTTTGCCTCTATTGCCGTGTGATCGCCGATGATGAAATCCACCTCGATCCCCGAACTGGATCTCCAGTGGCTCAGGGGTTCGCCCGTAACATAGCTGCTGTGGCTTTGTAGTTCGTGCATCAGGTAGGTTTCAAAGGCCTCCCCGAATTCTCGTGTTCCGGGATGAAAAATTCTCTCCTGCAGGGCGGCAACGAGACCGACATCGAAAAAATAGTACTTGGACGAGGACAACGGTTTTCGTTTTGAGCTCTTCTTCCAGGCCGGAAGTTCGTAGAGGATCAAGGTATCCTTCAGTATTTCGAAGTATTCGTAGACGGTGGTTCTAGCGACTTGCGCGTCATTGGCAACGTTGGTGAAATTCACCACGGTGGCATTGCAGAGGGCTGCTACTCTCAGGAACCTGCTGAATGCCGGGACGTTCCGAGTTGCGCCTTCTGCGACGATCTCCTGCTGGAGATATGCGCCCGCATAGGCTTTCAAGTCCCCGGGCGGATCATCCGAGAAATACATGGACGGAACAAGTCCACGGTCTATGGCCCTTTGCAAATCAAACCGATCCCCTAATTCCCAATACGTGAGGGGATGCAGGTGCTGGGTTCTTGCCCTGCCCCCGAGCAGATTGACGTCTCCGCCTCGCAGCTTTCTTGCACTGGATCCGGTAAGCAAAAAACGCGTGCCCCTTGTTTCAATCAGCCTGTGTACTTCATTCAAGAGCTCTGGGAGACGCTGGATTTCGTCAATCACTACAATCCGATCCTTTTTCGAGAGTTCCTCACCGATGCGCCCGGGGTTGCGGCTTAACGCAAGGAACACCGATGAATCCAAGAGATCATAAACCCGAACGCCCTTCATCGAGCGGCGAATCAAGGATGTTTTCCCTGTCTGACGAGGTCCCAGCAAAAAATGGGATTTTTTCCGAAGCAACTCGTTCAGATCTACGATCCTTTCGATGTAAATGCATTCAGCATCCATAAGCCTCCCTTTATGACGCTTCATTCGTCAAATAAAATGACATATGACGAAAGACATGTCAACATTTTTTAAAAGCGAAAAAAGATTCTTCCGGAAAATAGACACCCAATGGTCGCAAATAAAAATGGTCATCCGGTTTTCCCCATCCTTATGTCGTTGCAAGGGAAAGAGAAATCGTGGCATTCTGATTTCGGCCTGACAGGCTTCCGATCCCCCTGTAGGAGCGGGCTTGCCCGCGAACAAGCTCCGTACGGGTAACTGAGGCGCT
>CAYVUX010000197.1:0-6688 GCA_964455075.1 uncultured Desulfobacteraceae bacterium
CAAATCCGACCCAAATCTGAGCGTCAATTCTGTGAATTTATTTTTGAGTGAGTCCTAAGGGGACCCACCGACATATGAACAGCATGAAAGGGCAAGCGACCCTTCGAGGGAAAGAAGGCAATAATGCATAATGAGCATTTGATTTCCGGCGGTGCACATGGCCTCCACAAGTTGGAGACGCAGATCCGGGGTTTGGATGATATTCTGCACGGCGGTCTCCCAAAAAGAAGGACCACCCTCATCAGCGGAGGCCCGGGGAGCGGCATATGGCGGGAATGCATATCCTTTTGTTGTCACGCAGGAGGGGGTTTCTTTTCGGCCTATCACCAATGTAGAAATGCATTATGAAATGCCGGCCGCGTGTGAATCGAGCGGCAACGAGGACCTGGACGCCATACTGGGAGGCGGGTATCATCGTGGACGATGCATTCTGATTGCCGGGGAGACGGGGACAGGAAAGACTTCCATGGCCAACACGTTCGTGCAAGCTGCATGCGGAGCCGGGCAAAGAGTGCTCTACGTGAATTACGAGGAGTCCCGTGAGGGCCTGTTGGCCGGAATGCGCAGCCTGGGGATCGACCTCGGTCCCGCGCTCGAGGAGTCCCTTCTCGAGATTTTGCCGTTGATGCCGGAGTCCATGGGCATGGAAGAACACCTTTTCCTGCTCGACAAGACCATCGAAGGTTTTCGCCCCGATCATGTTGTGGTGGATGCGGTTTCCGCCTGCCGGCGTATTGCGGGTGAGGAGGCCGCGTTCGATTTTCTCGTGCGGCTGGTCAGCGCTTGCCGCGAACGAGGCATTACGGCGATGTTGATTAACCAAGTAAGGAGGTCTTTTGATGACCATGAGTTGAGCGGGGTCGGCATCTCATCGATTATTGACACCATTGTCACGATTCACTATCGAAACGTCCGTGACGAGGTACAACGCTTCCTCCTGGTCATGAAATCGCGAGGGAATTGCCACTCCAACAAGTATCACAAATTTTTTCTGACGGACCGGGGAATCGAAATCGAAAGGTGATGTCATGACCGCCGGGCAAACCCGTTCCAAAAAAGAAACCATTACGTTCCAATTGTTTGTGGCCGGTGACGAGCCGCACTCCAGGGCGGCCACGGACAACCTCAGGGCCATCTGTGAGAAGCACTTCCCCGGACGTCATGAAATCGAGGTCGTGGATGTATTCAAACGTGCAGACGCCGCCCTCAAGAGGAATATCTTCGTGACCCCTGCGCTGTTGAAGGTGCGGCCTCCGCCGCAGACCACCATCTACGGAAACCTGAGTGAGAAGGAAAAAGTCCTTGCGGCGCTCGGATTGTCGGGAGAAGATTGATGGGCAAGGGGAAGCCGAGCTATGAGGAATTGGAGGCCGAGCTTTCCCGGGCCAACAGGTTGCTTGACGCCCTTCGCCACGGCCAGGCGGATGCCATCCTCGGGGGGGACAGAGTTTTCGTGCTCCGTCTCAGAGAGACCGAGAAGGAGGCCGCACGCCGGAATGCCGTCATCGAAGGTGTCAAACGCCTCTTCGAAGAAGCCCTGACCACCGAGACCGAAGAGGAAATCGGCTTTGCCGGCCTGGTCGTGGCCGAGGAGCTGAGCGCCAGCGAATTCGGCTTTATCGGCGAGGCGGGAACGGACGGCCTCCTACGCCTCATTGCCGCCGATTATCCGGGCTCAGGCACTTCGTCCTGCGCGAATGACAAGAACGATCACCGGCATTCGACCAACGATATTCCCATGCAGGTGCTCTGCAGACATGTGCTGCATAGAGGGAAGAGCTTTTGGACCAACAATCCATCCGCCTACTTCGAAAACACCGGGCTGCCCGAAGGTCGTCCTTCCGTATCGGCTTTTCTAGGGGTCCCCATAATCCATGGCGGCGAGGTCTTCGGCATCATCGCTGCGGCCAACAAGGAAGGGGGATATGGTCCGGCGGATCAGCGGTCCCTTGAGGAATTGGCGCCGGCTGTCTTGCAGGTCCTTTTGTACATCCGTGAGAAGAAGAGGCATGAAAGGATCTCAGAACGCCTGTCTCTGGCGGCCGCGGCCACCCAGCTTGGCCTTTGGGATTTGGATTTTCAATCAGGGCTGATGGTCTGGAACGACCAGATGTACATGATGTTGGGGCGGGATTCCGAAGCGACTCCTCTCACAGTGGAGGCTTTCTTTGAATGCATCCATCCCGAAGATGCGCCCCGGGTCCGCAAGCATTATGAAGCAATAATTCAGACCGGGGGGAGGTTCTACGATGAGTTCCGGGTTATTCGCGATGACGGCGAGATTCGTTGGATGCTCGGCCAGGGCCGGTTGTATCTGGATGCCGAGGGCCACCCAATGCGGATGACCGGGATCAATGCGGACATCACCTTTCGGAAGACGGCGGAAGCGCAGAGAAGCAGGTTTTTGGAGGAACTGGAGACACGAGTCCGATTAAGAACCAGAGAGCTCTTGGAACAAGACAAGCACCTGAGGCAAGTGAACCGTGAGCTTCGGCAGGAAATGTCCAAAAGGCAGGCCCTCTCAAAGAGACTCGTGGAAGTCCTGGAAAACGAGCGTCGCGAGTTGTCCCACGCCATCCACGACAGTCTGGCCCAGAACCTGGCCCTTGCCAAAGGAGAGCTGGCCGGGCTGCGTACCGCTTGGAGGGAGGCGATCGGGGAAAAGGAGCCGGAGGTTTTTGAAAGAATAGGGTCCAGGCTGTCCGACGCGATCCGGCAAAGTCGGGAGTTCTCAAGAGAACTGCGGCCCAGCGTTCTCGATCAGCTCGGTCTGGTTTCCGCGCTCCGCGACTTGAAAGAAAACATGGAACAAATCGCGGATTTTGAGATTGTGCTTTACAACAAATTGGCTGAGGAGCGGTTCGCCCCGGACGTGGAGCTGGCGCTTTACCGGATCGCGCAGGAAAGCCTGATCAATGTGATGAAGCACGCCCGCTCGAAACAGGTCAACGCGTCCCTGATCCGGGTTGGAGATGATTTGCGGTTGACCATCGAGGACCAGGGCGCAGGGTTTGATACCGCAGACCCGCATCTGCGCCCCCAGGGCCTTCTTATCATGGAGGAGCGCGCCCGGCTGAGCGGTGGCGAGCTGCACATTGAATCGAGCGAAGGAAAGGGAACGGTGGTCGTCGCGAAGATCCCCTTGAATAGGAAAGAGAGTCTGGGCCCCGCCACCGGTTCGTGACACGGTCCTCACTTCACCCCACCCTTTGGAGCATTTTCCTCTGCAGTCGGGATGCCCAAGCGGGCTTGAAGAAAGAGGTCAAAGATCTTTCGGTCCACCGAGGAAAGGGGCATTTCCAGAAGGCTTTCCGGGTGTACCCAGAGAACGGTGGAGCAGTCTCGAGGCCGGGCCTCGCCCTTTTCGAGAATGCAGTGATAGACGCACGCCGTGAGCCGAAAGTGTGAATAGGCATGCCGGACGGAGTCCAGGGCTTCGAAGTTCACAATTTCCACGCCCGTTTCCTTGAGGATCGTTCTTTTTAGCCCCGCCTCGGGCGGTTCCTTTTCGAGAAGAAAGCCCCCCGGAAATTTCCAAAGACCGCCCAGGAGTCCATAGTCGGGTCTCTTTGCGATCAGCATTCGTCCCGAAGCGTCGAAGACGAGCCCCGAGGCCATGATTCTGTGGGGAATGGATCGGGGACGGGAAAGCCGGGGGATCTCGTGCTGGCATCCCTCCATAAAAGCGCGGCAGAATTCTTGAAGCGGGCAGTCCGTGCAGGAAGGGCTCCGGGCGGTGCACACCTGGGCACCCAGTTCCATGAGTCCCTGGTTGTATTCCCCGGGGTTTTCCCGGGGCACAAGCCCGGCCGCCAACCGGTGGATGTCCCGCCGGATGGCGGGGCGGTCGAGGAGGCGTTGTATCGCAAAAAGGCGCGCTGTCACCCTGCGAACATTCGCGTCCACCGTGGGAAGCCTGGCCCCGAAGGCGAAACAGAGTATCGCCGAGGCCGTATAAAGGCCTATGCCGGGAAGGGAAGTCAAACTGTCGAGGCTCTTCGGAATGTTTCCTTGAAACTCCTCCAAAACGATCTTTGCCGCCTCGTGAAAATGACGCGCCCGGCTGTAGTAGCCCAGGTTTTCCCAGGCTTTCAGCACCTCTTGGAGATCGGCCCGGGCAAGCGCTTCCACCGTGGGAAACCGCTTGACAAATCGGAGATAATAGGGAACCGCGGTGTCCACCCGGGTCTGCTGCAGCATGATCTCAGAGACCCAGATGGAGTAGGGGTCTCGGGTTTGGCGCCAGGGGAGATCGCGGCGGTTGCGCGGGTACCAGTCGAGTATGAGATCGGCGATGGGATGGTTCTTTGTCATGTCGGTCTCAAAAGGTTTTCCCGCAGGCCCCGGCTTGGACAGGCCGGTCCCGCGGTGTCATTGCTTCTTCAGCCGTTCAACGCTTCTCTTTCGTCCGGTATGCACCAATACCTCCTCAGAGTCTTTTCTGTAAAGAGCGATCGTGACCGGAGGTCATCTCATGGTTTCCTGCGGTGTGGGCATAGAATGATGGCGAACCCTGCGGCAAAGGTGATATAGTCCGCTAAAGTCAAAATCCGTGAGCCGTGCTTTCATTGGGACCCGGCTGGTCGCCGACAGCGCTGAATTTGTAGAAGGATATCCGAAGTGTTTGGGGGGTTACGGGACAGTCGCCGGGGAAAGTTCTTTTCAAACCGGAACCTGTGGGCATACCTGTTGTCTAACCATTAGGAAAAGGATGTCTTTGAGCCAAAACCCAAGTCCCGAAGACGATAATGCCCTGGTTCGCGCCTTTCAGGCGGGGGATCGGAGCGCCTTTGACAGGCTGGTTCTCCATCACCAGGACAGGGTGTTCACCACATGTTACCGCATCCTGGGGAACTATGAAGACGCCGATGACACGGCCCAGGAGACCTTTGTGAAGGCGTTCCGGTCCCTGAAACGGTTCCGGATGGAGTCCGCGTTCTCCACCTGGTTGTTCCGGATCGCCGTCAACTCCTGCAAGAACCGGCTCAAATCGGCCGAATTTCGAAACCGGAAAATGCGGGTATCGATTCATCCCTCAGGAAATCCCGGGGGCGAGGTGCCGGGGAAGGAACTTCGAGCCCAAAATCCGGGGCCCGACGACTTCCTGGAGAGAAAGCAGAAGGCAAGGCTCATTCAGCGGGCTGTCGACGCCCTTCCCCATGATCAGAGGGCCGTCATTGTCCTGCGAGACATTCAGGGCTTTTCCTATGAGGAAATCTCGAACATCACGGGGGATCCCCTCGGTACGATTAAATCCAAAATATCCAGAGCCAGGCAACGCGTGCGAAGCAGGCTGATCAAGGTGTTGAACCATGAATGATGTGCCCACAAAAACAGAGGAGTGCCGCGCAATCGAGGAGCATCTTTCGCCTTACCTCGACGGGATGCTTGATGAAGAAACGAGGGCCCGGGTCGAGGAACATCTCCGGATCTGCGGCGGGTGTCCAAAAGCACTGGAGGACCTCAGGGTCCTGGTCAACGAAATCGGCTCCCTCGGTACCGTCCCGGCTCCCGCGGGCTTCCTCGAAAGCGTCCATGAGCGAATGAAAACGCGGAGCCGGCTCGGGAAAGTCCTGCAGGTTCTTTTCTTTCCCATTCGGGTGAAAATCCCCCTTCAACTGGCTGCGGCCGCGACAGCGGGCCTGCTGGTCTTTGTGGTATTCCAGGGCATTGAGAGGACGGAAGAGCCCTTGACGCCAACTGAGATGCCCCTAATACTGGAAAAGATGGAGAGAAGCGCATCCGACTCGGGCGGGCAGTTGGCGCGGCAAAAAGCAGAAAAGAAAAGGCCCTTGCTCGGGACGGCCGGGGTTGCCGAGGAGAGGAAAGAAGACCTCATCCGTTTGGCGCTCTTGATCGAACCGGCGGAGAAGGCACTCGAACAGGCACCTCCTCCGGATCCTGCTCCCACGGACAGGGACAAACACGCCCTCGGTGAGGGCCCGCAGGTCCTCCGGATCCCGGCACCGGAAGAAACCGGCAAGGCGTTCTCGACCCTTGATTCGGAGGCCCCGCGCTTGAGAAGACCTCCGTTGAAAGAAAGCGCACCAGCTGCAGTCGGAAAGGGCCCGGCGCCTGAGGAAAAGGCGGAAAAAGCGGAAACTCTTCCGGTATACGAACCCTTCACCGCACTCAAGGCCACGCTCCGGGATCTGGGTGGACGGATCAAGCACGTGGAATACGACCAGAAGAACCACAGACCCCGATCCCTTTCCGCGGAGATTCCGTTGGCGCAGCTCGACATTCTTTATCGAAAACTGGCCGGCATAGGAAGATTGGAAACCCTCCCACCGAAAGCCCCGGCGGGCGAATCCGGGCCGGTACGGATCGAAATCCGTTTCCTCTATCCGGATTAACGCGGCTACCGAACCAACCAGAGCTGCCTTCCATGCCGTCTTCCCGATTTTTCCGGGAACTTTTCTCCTCGGATTTTTGTCTAACCCCGCAAAGTGAATCGAAGCGATGAACGAGACCGTGTGGCAATTCGAGAAACATGTCATTCCGGACGAACGACGCGAAGCAAGGAAGGTCCGGAACCAGGAAAACGACGCTACTTCGGAAACTTCTGGATCCAGGCTCGCGAGGCTGCGCCCCAGATCGAAAAACCGTCATTCCGGGCGACGACGCGGAGCGAGGGAGATCCGGAATCCAGGAAAACGCCGTCTTTTCGTGAATTTCTGGATCCCGG
>CAYVUX010000198.1:0-6664 GCA_964455075.1 uncultured Desulfobacteraceae bacterium
CCATCTCCCGTTCCCCTTGAAGCACATGGATCTCCACAGCCGGCTGGTTGTCGGCCGCCGTGGAAAAAACCTGGCTCTTCTTCGTGGGGATGGTGGTGTTTTTCTCGATCAGCTTCGTAAAGACGCCTCCCAAGGTTTCAATTCCCAGAGACAAGGGCGTCACGTCCAGGAGAAGCACGTCCTTGACGTCTCCCTTAAGCACCCCGGCCTGGATGGCAGCGCCCACGGCCACCACCTCGTCCGGATTGACGCCTTTGCTCGGGTCCTTTCCAAAAATCTCTTTGACCTTCTGCTGGACCTTCGGCATCCTTGTCATTCCACCGACCAGGATCACTTCATCAATTTCCGAAGCCTTCAGACCCGCATCCTTCATGGCCGTGTTGCAGGGGCCGACAACCTTCTCAACCAGATCGTCCACGAGCGTTTCCATTTTGGAGCGGCTCAACTTCAAATTCAAGTGCTTGGGCCCGCTGGCATCCGCCGTAATAAAGGGCAGGTTTACGTCGGTCTCCGTGGCGCCGGAGAGTTCCATTTTTGCTTTCTCTGCGGCTTCCTTCAACCTTTGAAGAGCCATCTTGTCGTTTCGCAGATCAATGCCCTGGTCTTTCTTGAACTCGTCGGCCAGATAATCAATAATCCTCAGATCGAAATCCTCGCCGCCCAGGTGGGTGTCTCCGTGGGTTGCCTTTACTTCAAAGACGCCTTCACCGATCTCCAAAATAGAAATGTCAAACGTCCCGCCTCCCAAGTCGAAAACGGCGATCTTTCTGTCTCCCTTCTTTTCCAATCCGTAGGCCAGAGAAGCCGCGGTAGGCTCATTGATAATCCTTTCCACCGTCAGGCCGGCGATGCGGCCGGCATCCTTGGTGGCCTGCCTCTGGCTGTCATTAAAATAGGCGGGAACCGTGATCACCGCTTCCGTCACCTTCTCTCCAAGATAGTCCTCCGCAGTCTGCTTCATTTTCTGGAGAATCATCGAAGAGATCTCAGCCGGGCTGTAGTCCTTCCCCCGAACCGAGATATGTGCGTCTCCATTGCTCGCCTTGGTGATCTTGTAAGGCAGCACTTTGATATCCTTCTGTATTTCGGCGGAATCAAACTTCCTCCCAATGAGCCTTTTGACTCCGAAGACGGTGCTTTCCGGGTTCGTCACGGACTGTCTTTTGGCCGTTTGACCCACCAATCTCTCTCCGCTCTCTGTAAAGGCAACCATAGAAGGCGTGGTTCTGCTTCCTTCGGCATTGGCAATAACCACAGGGTCGCCCCCTTCTATTATCGCAACACACGAATTGGTTGTCCCCAGATCAATGCCGATTAGTTTTCCCATATTCCTCTCCTCCTTATTTACGAAACTCCTTTATGCGTAATCTCTGACGCCCTTAAGGCTGCGGCGCCGGGGACTCATGAATTCTTCGAATCGCTCGCTTTGCTCACAATGACCATGGAGGGCCGTATCAGCCGATCGTTAAGCAGGTACCCTTTCTGCGCCTCCTGAAGGACCGTCCCCGACGACACGGTGTCGTCTTCCTGCTGCGACATGGCCTGGTGAAAATTGGGGTCGAAGGCTTCTCCCAGCGCCTTGACCTCCTTTACGCCGACTCTTTCCAGAACATCCGTGAGGGTTTTCAACGTCAGTTGAACCCCTTCCCTCAAGGCATCCACGGTATGATCTTCTACGCTGTGTTCAATGGCCTTCTCCAGGCTGTCTACAACCGGCAACAACTGTTTGATGATGCTTTCATTGGAAAACTTGATAAAATCCTGTTTTTCCCTTTGAAAGCGCTTTTTCATGTTCTCCAGTTCAGCTTGTGACCTCAGGTATAACTCGTAATTCTTTTCTGCGGTCTCCTGAAGCTCCCTGACCCTTTCCAGGAGTTGCTCCCGGGTCATCTCTTCCAGACCGATTTCTTCCTCTTCCGGCTGCACGCGATCTTCCTGCGCCGGATCTTGGGAATTGTCTCCTTCCGGCTCCCTCTGAATCCCCGGGTCCCCCTTCTCCTGCTCCATATTCCTCGCCTTTGCCATTGACGTTTTGTCTCTCCATATCAGGACGTTAACTGTTCAAAACATTAAGCATTGGATATGCTTTGTCAAGAAGGGCTCCGGCGAGTTTTCCCCCGGAACCAGGCTTTGGCCCTCTCCGGCTGCGTCAACCGGAAAGGCACGCTGTGTGCGGATATTCTTCCCGGAATAGAGGAAGGCAGGGTCTGCAGGTTTTCAAGGGGATTCTTTCCCGGACTGAACAGCTCCTCGGCTCCCTTGAGCGCGATGCAAAAGGGGGCGTTTTTCAAAGGCATCTCCCGGGGGGAATTTGGTGGGCTTGTCGGGGCAGGGTCGCACCAGGGAGGATCCCGTCAGTCCCCGACCCGCTTCCCGGACATCGTCTTCTTGAGTTCCCGTACGAGCACAGGGGCGTACTCTCTCGTCAGCCGACGCGTTTCCTCATCATCGGACCCTGTCGGCTTGATATACAATCCGTCTGCACGGGCCTGAAATACGGCGACTGCATCATTGATCAGGGATTTCCTCGTATAGAAAACCGCCGGAACACCGGGATATGCATTCCGCGCTTTTCTCAGGTTGGAAATCCCGTATTTCCTGTTTTGTCCAATCCTTGCGCAGACCTCCTCGAACAGCGACCGCCAGCTGTCCACAATGGTAAAGAGCCTCTTGAGATATTCATTGTTTACGTCGCCGGTAAAGCTTTCCAACCCTTTGTATGCCTGATCGAGGGTGGGGAACCGGCTCACCCGCTCTCTCAGCTCTTCCTCCGGCGTCAAGAAAGGTCTTTCGACTTCTTCATCATAGCCCCATAGGTCGAGGAGAAAAAGTGACGGATTTCGATCTTCAAGCAGCTCCGTCATTTCCTCAAAAGTGAACGCCTGGAGGAATGTCAGGTCCCGGGCCCAGGGCGCGATCTCGTTTCTTACCAGATCGTGCTCGAAGGGGGAATCGTCAATAAAACACACGAGGGGGTTCATTCGCTATTTGCTCTCCAAAGTCCGCCGCGAGGGGGAGTCCGCTCAACCTACTGCATCCAATCGCTTTCCGGTCAGCCTTTCCAGGGCCTCCAGATATTTTTCTCTCGTTTTCTCGATCACTTCGGGCGGCAGCTTTGGAGGCGGTGGTTTCTTCGGCCAGTTAATGCTCAGGAGGTAGTCCCTGAGATACTGTTTGTCGAAGCTCTCCTGGGGGCCTCCCGGACTGTACGTGCTCACGGGCCAAAACCTGGATGAATCCGGGGTCAACACCTCGTCGATAAGTATGAGCCGGCCGTCCACCAACCCGAACTCGAACTTCGTATCCGCCACGATGATGCCCTTATTCCGGGCGAGCTCGCTGCCGAATCGGTAGATTTCGATGCTCAACGTCCTGGCCTTCTCCGCGACATCCGCACCCAGAATCCGGCGTGCGCTTTCAAATGAAATATTTTCATCGTGGGCGCCGTCGGCCGCCTTGGTCGAAGGCGTAAAAATCGGCTCCGGCGAGATACCCCCGAACAATGCATTCAACGGGAAGGGGTTCGGCCTTCCTGACCAACATGCTCCTGCCCGCCAATTGTTCCAAGAAGGCTGAACATTCTTCCGGGTAGGCTGCCGGATCGCTGCTCAGGACATGATTCGCCACAATGGAGTCGAGCCGGCTGAACCAGAACAAGGAGATATTGGTCAACACCTTGCCCTTGTCCGGGATAGGATCCTCCATGACCACATCAAAAGCCGAGATGCGATCGCTGGCCACAATCAGCAGTTTGTCTCCAAGCTCATACACATCCCGCACCTTGCCACGCTTCAAGAGCTTGATGCCGGGAAGATCGCTGTGGGTTAGAACCCTTGTGTTCATCCCTGCCTCCCTCCCATTTCCTCTTCTTTCGTTCCCATGGACGCCTCTCTTTCCCTTTCCAGCTCGGTCAGGATTTCTCGGCACTGTCTGAGATAATCCTTGTAATAGGAAAGCACCCGGTTCCTGAACGTGACCGTCTCCGCGAAGGGCGGTATTCCCCTGTACTGCGTCACCCGGTGAGGTCCCGCATTGTAAGAGGCCAATGCGAGACTGATATCCCCTTTTTGCCTCGACATCATTTGTGAAAAGTAGCGGAAGCCGTGAAGGATCGCCATGCCGGGATCGAGTCGCTCGTCATCCCCCTTTTGGAGCAAATCCTTTTCATATCGTGCGAACAACTCCCTTCGATTCTTTCGGCAGGCCATGGATTCCTGCATCAAGGCCCGGGCCTGTCCCGTCAAAACCATCATGTTTTCTGTATTGATTTGGGATACAAGATCCAATGCTTTTCGCCTCAGCTTTCGTTCCTGCTTCAGATATTCTTGGGCTTCTTTAAAATACGGGGGGAGGAAAATGTTCTTCATACCCAGCCCCATAGCCGTCTGGGGCATGATTTGCGTCAATCCTGCCGCGCCGACCGAGGAGACGTTCTTGGGGTCAAACCCGGACTCCTGCTTTATGAGTGCCAGAAACAGAAGAGGATCCACCCAATGGTCCGCCCCTTTTCCCTCTTCAAACGCCCTTTCCAGGTATCCGGTCAAACCGCCATGTTTTTCTCCCATCATCTTTTTCCAAACTGCATTGGGTCGTTCATCCGGCCTGCTCCGTCCCGGATGCAACTCCGCCGGCTCCCCGTATGCCCCCGCAGATCCCGACGACCGGTCTCGCGTGAATTCTTCGAATACGCAATTCACGAAACGAACGTTTTCAGGCTTTAAAGGCGCCCTCCCGTTCTCGATCCCGTGACAGGCGTTATAGAACCGGGCAAGACCTTCCCGCAGGCTGTTTGGAGCCTTTTGAAGACTTTCCCGCAGCAGTGTTTCCATGAGATGGAGACAGACCGCATCGTTCGTTCTCTGGTCCACGGTCCGGTCGATCTGCCTTCGATAGGCTTCCATACGCTCCCCGGCAAGCCCCCTTGACCGGTTGTAGCAGAGGGCCCATTTTCCGGCGCTGAGAAGAATTTCTTCTTCAGAAGTCCCTTCATTTTCGGAGGCCAGGGCCTCAACCGTCTTGCGCAAGCAATCCTCGGCCTTACTGAAAAGTTCCTTCGCTATTCCGTAATTCTCGTTTTCCGGGACTTGGAGCCCATAAAAACGGGCGACTTCGGGCCGAAGCATCAGGACGCCGGCCTCCCCCCTGTACGATCCGTCCGAGTAGATCCTTCGGTACTCCTGAAGGCTGAACTCCATGATGGCCCTCTTTAAAACGGAGAGGTCCTCCCGTGAAAAAGGCGCGGCCTTTACATTGCCGTTTCCCAAGGAAAAGACACTGAGAGCCAGGATCCATACCGCGATGAGAGACTTCGTGGACATGGCAAACACTCCAAATATTGAACTGCCGTTTCGAGACCTCTGAAAAAGGCTTCTTTCAAAGGTCTCATTTCGGGAACTCATGACGCACGGATCGGCGACCCGCAATCCGCCGGTTTCCATTTCACTGCAGCTCCGGCGGGACCAAATGAGAAACCGTTACGCCCCTGAGTCTCGCTTACGGTCGTGGGTTATCCTACCAAAAACGCAGCGCGATTTGAAGAAATTTCCCCACGGGGAAGCCCTCTTCCGTAAGGTTTTGTGTCCGGAAATTCCCAGAGCGCCCGTTGACATCTCTCTGATTGAACTTACTTTTTCTTCATAATATTTTAGATAAACTATGTATAAGAAACGAAATGTTTGCATTCAAACGAGATGCATCCGGCCGTTTCCGCATTTCTCTCTTCCGGCAACATGGGAAGCTTCGTTTTTCCCAGACTTTTTTCCGGTTGCCGCAGGATGCCCACGGAAACTCGAGCGGTTCCGCGGCAGGGGCACAGAACTCTTCTGACGGCATCTCGTATTGAGCCCTTTGAAAAACCCTTTTTCGATCATCGCGACATTGGGCTCGACCGGCAATCCTCGAAAGCCCGCTCTCTATTTCGTGGTTCATTCCGCCGGGCGTAGGTCGCCTCGATCTAAAAGCACAGCCGAGGATCTTTCAAAGGTCTCCCATTGACTCCGGAGGAAACAGACCGATGCGTTTTGACAAATTTACTTTGAAAGCTCAGGAGGCCTTGCAGGCTTCGCAGGAGCTGGCCGAAAAATACAACAACTCTCAAATTGAACCGGAGCATCTTGTTCGGGTCATTCTGGATCAGAAAGAGGGAGTAATCCCCCCTCTCCTGGGCAAAATCGGGGCCGACCAGAACCAGTTGGCGCAATCCTTCGAGGCCGCCCTGGACAAATTGCCCAAGGTAACCGGTTCAGGACTGGGGCAGGTTGGAATTTCTCCTCGATCCCAGGCGGTTGTGAAACGTGCGCTTACGGAGGCCGCCCAGATGAAAGACGAATACGTCAGTCTGGAGCACATCCTTCTGGCGGTTGTGGAGGAAAAGGAGGGAGAGGCTGCCAAACTGCTCTCTCTGGCCGGAATCACCAGAGACGGGATTCTAAAAGCCTTGGTGGACATCCGGGGGGGCCAGCGAATCACCGATCAGAATCCGGAAGACAAGTACCAGGCCCTGGAGCGATACAGCCGGGATCTCACGGAAATCGCCTCCAAGGGCGATCTCGACCCGGTCATCGGGCGCGATGATGAAATTCGAAGAATCATACAAGTCCTCTCCCGGCGCACCAAGAACAACCCGGTGCTCATCGGAGAGCCCGGAGTAGGGAAAACCGCCATC
>CAYVUX010000199.1:0-1830 GCA_964455075.1 uncultured Desulfobacteraceae bacterium
CGTTTTCTCCGAAGTTCAGAAGGCAGGTCGGGGATGCATGGAGACCCAGTTTCCGCTCCAAACCCCCGCACAAGACATCGTTGGAATCGCCGAGCGACCCGTCCGGCAGAACCCGGATTTTGGGAACCACGAAGAGGGATATGCCTTTTACCCCGGGCGGAGCCCCGTCGATGCGGGCCAGAAGAAGGTGAATGATGTTCTCTGTGAGGTCATGGTCGCCCCAGGAGATGAACATCTTGCTCCCTTTGATTGTGTAGTGGTCGCCAGCTGGAGTCGCCGTCGTTCTGATGGCCGCAAGATTAGAACCTGCATTGGGCTCCGTGAGCGCCATGGTGCCGGCCCATCTTCCAGCGAACATGGGAGGGACGAACATCCGCTTGAGTTCTTCCGACCCGAAGGTCTCGATTAGGTGTGCGGCTCCGTGCGTCAGGCTGGGCGCCATGTTGAACGCCTGGGCCGCCCCGTACATGAGATCGTTGATCACGATTCGCATCATGTGCGGGAATCCCTGGCCCCCGTATTCCGGGTCCCGGGCGGCGGCCGTCCACCCGTTCTCCCCGTACATTCGAAACGCTTCGGCAAACTCGGGCGCGCACCGGACCCTGCCGTTTTCATAAACTATGCCCCATTTTTCACCGATCTCCTGGAGAGGCGCAATCTGTCCCCTCGCGAACTTGACGGCCTCTGTCACCAGCATATCGAGGGTTTCGCCGTCAAGGTGCCGGTATCGGTCAAGCTCGCAAATGCTTTCGTAGTTCAACTGCTGCTTCAAGATGAAGAAAAGGTCTTTCTCATTTACCTTGAAATGCTCCATGTTGCTTTTACCTCGATTTCCTGCAAGAGTTGCATCCTGAGTTCTTACGCATCACAGGAAGGTTCTCAGGGATTTCAAAGTCTATGGTTCCTTTTTTTCTCCGGCCCAGCCGGCGTAGCCGTGCTTGGTTGCTCTTGGACGGTGGAAGGATGCTCGCACGGCAGGGTGTCCTGCCGTTTTCCTTCATAAAACTCCTCTTCTAGGGATTTGTGCTCTGGAGCATATTACCGTCGCAGGCCCATGATTTCAAGGCGCTTCCGAGCGCTTGACCGGGGACCGCCGTTATGGGATAAGAGCTTCTCCAAAGAGGTCTTTCCGGAAGCATGTGTTTTTCCTCGTAAACACGATTTTCTGCGAGCAGGGATATGGATGACGTCAGAGAGGTCGTTTTTTCATCGAAGGGGCTGAGACTGGATGGGCTCCTGGAAGGACCGCCCGGGCGCAGGGGCGCGGTGATCACGCATCCGCATCCCCTCTTCGGCGGGAATATGTACAACAACGTTGTGCAGGCCCTGAACCGGGGATACCGGGAAGCGGGCTTTACGACGCTCCGCTTCAATTTCAGAGGAGCGGGCATGAGCGAAGGCCGCTTTGACGAGGGAATAGGGGAACAGGACGACGTCAAGGCGGCCTTGGACTATCTTGAAGAGCAAGGGGTGTTACCCCTTGATCTCGCGGGCTATTCATTCGGGGCCTGGGTAAGTGCCTTGGCGCTTGCGAAGTTGCCCCGGGTCGCGCGCCTGATTATGGTTTCTCCCCCGGTGGCGATGCTTGACTTCGATTTTCTCGGCTATGATCCGAGGATAAAACTGGTGGTGGCCGGATCCCGGGATGATATCGCCCCCGGCGACCGGATCGAAACCCTGGTGAAGGAATGGAATCCCGACGCGACCTTTCGTATGATTCCGGGAGCCGATCATTTCTATGGAGGTTCCACCGGGGAGATCACCCGGGTTCTCAAGGAGCTGATGAAGTCCGGCGCATGATGCCGGATTTCCTGATGACGCCGATGAGGT
>CAYVUX010000199.1:1840-6646 GCA_964455075.1 uncultured Desulfobacteraceae bacterium
GTGAATCGGATCGCGTTTCTCAAGAATCCGGTTCAGCCCTATGCATGGGGATCCAAGTCCGCTATCCAGGATCTCCTGGGGATGCCGGATCTCCGGGGAAGCCCCGTGGCGGAGGTCTGGATGGGGTCCCACCCCAAGGCGCCTTCGAACGTGTTTGTGGATGGGAGTTGGATAAACCTGGGCAGGCTCATCGAGAAGGAGCCGGAGTCTATTCTGGGCAGAACGGTCTCGAGGAGTTTTCAGGGCCGGCTCCCCTTCCTTTTCAAGATTCTGGCTGCGGACTCTCCGCTTTCCATCCAGGTTCACCCGAACCGCAGGCAGGCATTGGAAGGTTTTGCCAGGGAAAACCGCATGGCCATTCCCGTGGATTCTCCACAGCGCAGTTACAGGGATGGAAATCCCAAACCGGAACTCCTTTGCGCACTTACCCCCTTTCATGCCTTGAAGGGCTTTCGGGAAATCGATGAGATCCTGTCCGGGCTTGGCAAGGTGGCCTCTCAGGGCCTTGGGCGGGAACTCGAAGCCCTCAAGGCCCGGCCGAACCCGGAAGGGCTGAAATGCTTTTTTTCCTCGCTTATGCGAATGGAAGCGCCTTCCAGGAAAGAAATCACTGATCAAGCAGCAGATCGGGCAAGGATATACGCCCGGAAAGACAATGCCTTTTCCTGGGTGGTGCGCCTGCAGCAGGCCTATCCGGGAGACGTCGGCGTACTTTCTCCGCTGATCCTGAATTATTTGCTCCTTCAGCCGGGAAAGGCCCTATACATTGGGCCCGGAGATCCGCACGTCTACCTGAGAGGTATGGGTTTGGAACTCATGGGCAACTCCGACAATGTGCTTCGGGGGGGATTGACGCGCAAGCACGTGGATGTGGAAGGCCTGCTGAAGGTTGTGCGATTTCATCCGGGTCGGGCACAAACCGTGGAGGCCGTTGAAGCGGTGGGTCCCGAGAAGGTGTACCCAGCGCCTGCAGAGGAATTCCGCCTCTCGGTCATCGGATTGAAAGCGCCACGCGTTCTGGACGCCCCTGATGTGCGGAGTGCGGAGATTGCGATTTGTCTGGAGGGAAGCGCAACAATCATGGACCTTGACGGTCGGGAGTCTCTGATCCTTCGAAAAGGGCGATCCTTACTGATCCCTGCGGCCGCTCCTCCCTACAGGCTGCTGGGAAACGCCACCCTGTACAAGGCAACCGTTCCTCTCACTGCGTAAGGGCGGAGCAACCTCCTCGCTCACCCGAGGCCCATGGGCTGTGCCCCGATTTCTTGGTCCGGCTCTTATTCAGGCCGATTTTCCGGGGTATGGATGCCCCGAGCACCGACGCCTATTCCACAAGGAGCGAGTCCCGTTTTTCAAGAACAGATTTTGCGTTCCCTGTGGGACCAAATACGGGTTTTCTCCAGTGCCGGTGCATCGCCGCGCGAGGTCACGAATTTGGAAGAGGCGGGCTCTCGTGACCCATCCTGCAGTGAATTGAACCGGTGCGATTCGCTGTTCGTCCTTATGCGGGAGAACCTGTCCGAATTGATGGAACGGGGGCATTCTGCTTTCTGAAAAAGACTGGAACAATGTGAGGACAGATCGGAAACGGTTTCGATTTTCTGAAATTCTGTGGTAAAACCCTCCTCAGGTGGCAACCCTTGGCTTGGGGTCTCCGAATTCTCAAGGGAGAGACAAGATGCGCATGAGCCGCTGGAGAGAATTCAAGACAGATCTTCAGAGCATCCTCTGGAACCTGTTCCTGCTGGTTTTCGGCTGCGGGCTCTGTGCCGCCGGGATCAACGGCGTGCTGGTTCCGAGCGAGCTCTACAGCGGGGGGTTCGCCGGTCTCGCCCTTGTCATCCATTACCTTGCACCCTCACTGCCCCTGGGGCATTTATACTTTGTGTTGAACATCCCGGTCTTCTTGCTGGGGTGGATTTATGTGGGCAAGCGGTTTTTTCTATACAGTGTCGTAGGCATGCTGGTTTTTTCCGCGGGCCTTGCCTGGGTCCGAATTCCCTTCCCTGTTCACGATACGCTTCTGAGCGCCATTTTTGCAGGCCTGATCATTGGTGCGGGCTCCGGGATCATTCTGAGGTCTTACGGGTCAGCGGGCGGGCTGGATATCCTCTCGGTCATCCTGATGACCCGCTTCACAGTGCGGCTGGGAACGAGCTTTCTCCTTTTTAACGCCGCTATCCTTGTTTTTGCGGCGGCCTTCATATCGCTCGAAGCGGCGCTTTATTCGTTGATTTTTCTCTACGTCAATTCCCAGCTCCTAACGCTCCTGGTGACCGGTCTGAGCAAACGAAAGGCGGTATATATTATCTCGGAGCAGTGGGAGGAACTCCGCGATGACATTGTGCACAGCATCTCGCGGGGCGTTACCATCATCAGCGGGACAGGGGGATTCACCGGAAAAGAACATCATATGCTTTACACCGTGATTACGTTTCGGGACTGGCCGAGACTCAAACAAATGGTTCGAAACCGGGACCCGAACGCGTTTGTAGTGGTTGCAGATACTTTGGAAGTCATGGGATGGCGAGTCGGAAATCAGCCCCACTGGTAGAAAATGGAGCACTTAACCCATTGGTTTTACATTCGTTCCTAAATTTAAAGGGTCATTTTAAGTAAAATAGTTTCAGTAAAAAAAGTTGTTGTTCACAGTACTTTTTCATGGTATAAGGGAATTATGTGAATCCACAATTTCCCATGGAGTTTTTGCGAATGGAAGTTCAAGGAAAAACCGATCAGGACACGGAAAAAGAAAGAAACCGCATGGAACTGACGAAAGAAATCGTTTTTTTGATCAGAAAACTCATGCAAGGAAGAGACCTTTACACCAAAGAACTGAACAAGCACTATCATGTCAGTGCAGCACAGCTCAATTGCCTCTTAGCCCTCCATGAGAACGGCCCTCTCTCACCGTCCCAGATCGCGAGGCACATTATGGTGAAGTCCAGTACCGTCACGGGGGTGGTGGACCGGTTGGAAAGCAAGGATTTGGTCAGGAGGTTGAGAACTTCCCCGGACCGCCGCGTGATCACCATTGAACTCACGGAGGCCGGCGAACGTTTGGCCGAGAACGCACCGCCGCCCATCCAGCGGAAAGTCGTTGAAGGGCTCAGGAGGATGCCGGAACCGGAAATCCAAGAAATCGTGGCGGGCCTCAAGAGATTGACCAACATGCTGGATGTGCAGGATCTGGAAGTCGAGTAGCCGCGCTTTCAAAGGGTGCAAAAAACCGGGCTGTCATCTCCATCATGTTGAGGAAGAGTTTAATGAACCGAATTTTTGTATGGAAAAATCCTATGAAATCCCCAAAAAGAGGAAGGATGTCTCTTTTTCTGGCGCTTCTGGCTCTTTTAACCCTTGTTGCAACCCCTGGTTACGGGCTCGAATTTCTGTATCGTGAGCGCAACGGACTTATCCAGAGGGAGTTCTATCGCACTTTCGACGGAAGAATCCTCGTGGCCGAGCACTATGGACAGACGCTCCTCCCGGATACGCCCGCGTACATTTGGTACTACGGATGCTCCCCCACGTCTGCGGGGATGATGATGGGCTACTACGACTACAACTGCTACGGCATGAAATCGTACCAGGATCTAGTCCCCGGGGGGCCGGCTCCCATGACCGGTACTCCTGATGTCGAAGCCGTGATCGCCAGCAGCGAACATATTTCGGATTACTATGTCGTCTACGGAGCTACCGGGGATCCCAATCCGGGAGGGCACGCGGACAATTGCCTGGCGGACTTCATGGGAACAAGCCAGGACGCCTGCGGAAACACGGATGGGGGGACGGCATTCTGGTTCTGGGAGGACTGCAGCCGCTTCACGTCGGCCGACGCGGTCGCCGTAGGCGTGGCCGGCTGCGACGGGACATACGGGCTGGGGACCTATGTGGAGTTTGCGGGATACAGCCACGTCACGGGTTCTCTTTATTATCAGCGGATTCACGAGGAATGCCCGGGCGGCTTTACGTTCGACGATTACAAAAGCGAAATCAACGCAGGGCGCCCCGTGATGATTCATGTCCTGGGCCATTCCATGCTGGGCTTTGGGTACAGCGAGGGGGAAAGCCGGACCGTGTACCTGCGGGATACCTGGGACGAAAGCATGCACACCATGGCGTGGGGGGGAAGCTATGGGGGGATGGACCATGTTGGAGTGACCTGTCTTGAGCCCGCGGGAGGGGATGAAAGCGGGCTGGTGACAGCGGATTTCTGGGCGGATCAGACGTCGGGGGAGGTCCCGTTGTTTGTGCGTTTCACGGACGGGTCCACCGGTTCGCCCACCTACTGGGAGTGGGACTTTGAAGATGACGGGATCGTGGACAGCGGGGATCAAAACCCGCAAAAAATTTATGCAAACACCGGCATCTACCCGGTAGAGCTCTACGCTGCAAACTACTGTACTGAGGACACATATCTTCGGACGGGTTATATCACCGTAAACCCGTGCGAAAATTTGCCCGTATGGAATGTTTCAAGCGATGTCCGGTATAACTGGATCGCGGATGCCTACGAGGCCGCGGGGAATGGAGATAGCATCCGGATCCAAGCCCTTCTCTTTGATGAAGAGAACCTGGCGCTTGATCTCAACAAGACCGTTACCCTGAAGGGGGGGTATAACTGCGACTACAATGACCGGGCGATGGGTACCGTGCTGGGAAGACCCATGGTCATCAGCAGCGGAACAATCATTGTAGAAAATATCGTTTTGTGAGGCGGAGATGCTTCTCCCGAGCCTTGGAAAGTCTACAACGGTGTCTCATGGACCGCCCTCGGTGGGTTCGGTGGGTATGACCACCATGGAC
>CAYVUX010000200.1:0-6578 GCA_964455075.1 uncultured Desulfobacteraceae bacterium
GGGCGGACGAACTGCTTACGCAGATCCGTCTGAAACGTCCCCGGGGGTATTCGGGTTCGGGATATGAGAAACTGGGTGTCAGAAGGACCCTCGAGATCTCTTTGGTGAACGTGGCCGCATTCCTCTCCATGGACGATCCGGACGGTCCCATTCGTGAAGCCCGAATTGTCCTGGGAGCCGTGGCCCCAAAGCCTGTTCGGGCGCCCTCGGCGGAGAAGGCTCTCGTGGGGGAGAAGCCGTCCGAGTCTCTCTTTGCCAGGGCGGGGGAAGCGGCGATCGGAGATTGCAGCCCCATCGATGATTTCCGGGGGTCGGCGGAATACAGAAGGGACATGGTGGCCGTCTTGACCAAAAGGGCCCTTATGAAGGCCCTGGAAGACGCCCGGCGCGCGTAGTCCGTGAGGAAGGAGTTTGAGCGATGAAAAGAATGATCACCCTGACCGTCAACGGGCAGGTCTACGAAGTTCCTGTAAATCCGAATCAGACTCTGGTGGACGTGATCCGCTACGACCTGGGTCTCACCGGAACGAAAAAGGGCTGCGAGGTAGGTGCCTGCGGGTCCTGTACGGTGATTATGGATGGAAGACCGGTCAACTCGTGCCTGGTCCTGGCGGTTCAGGCGAATGGAAGAGAGATCCAGACCATAGAAGGCCTGGAGACGGAAGAGGGCCTCCATCCTCTCCAGGAGGCCTTTGTGGAGGAAGGCGCCATTCAGTGCGGCTTCTGCAGCCCGGGCATGATCTTGTCGGCCAAAGGGCTGTTGGACCGCCGGCCCGATCCCAGCGAAGCCGAAATCCGGACGGCCTTGTCCGGCAACCTTTGCCGCTGCACCGGGTATCAAAAGATTGTTGATGCCGTTTCACGGGCCGCCAAAAAGCTTTCCTGAGCGGCTTCGGAAAATAGGACCGAGGTACCAGGACCCGATCAGAGAGGAGACAACCCATGACCTACCATGTGATCAACCGACGCACACCGCGGCTCGATGCCCCGGACAAGGCGACGGGCCGAGCCGTGTATATCGACGATATGACGATGCCGGGCATGCTCTACGGAGCCCTGGTGCAGAGTCCGCTCGCCCACGCGCGGATCCTCAACATCGACACATCAAGGGCCCGGGCGCTTCCCGGCGTCAAAGCGGTTGTCACCGCCGAAGATGCGGACCGCGTTCACTACGGAGTGAGCCCGGCGAGGTACGACGAAACCGTATTCTGCTACGACAGGGTCCGGCACGTGGGTGACGACGTGGCCGCCGTGGCTGCGGTGGATAGGGAGACGGCCCTGGAGGCGGCTTCCTTTGTCCGTGTGGAATACGAGGAGCTTCCGGCGGTGTTCACGCCGGAGGAGGCCATGGCCGACGGCGCCCCCCAGCTTCACGACAAGTATCCGCGAAATGTGTGCGCCGAGGTCCACCAGGAATTCGGCGACGTGGAATCGGCCTTCAAGGAGTGTGATCTGGTCCGCACGGATACGTTTGTCAACAAACGGCAGGACGGGGCCTTCCTGGAGCCCAATGGGTGCATCGCCGTGTATGATCGGTTCGGATACCTTACTCTGCACACGTCCACCCAGGTTCCCCATTACGTGATGAGGACCGTGTCCATGGTTCTGGGCGTCCCCATCGGAAAAGTTCGGGTGAAGAAACCCTACGTGGGCGGGGGGTTCGGCCCCAAGGCCGCGGCGAACCCCATGGAGTTGAGTGCCTGCCTCCTTTCCATGAAGACCGGAAAGCCGGTCAAGATGAACTACACCCGGGAGCAGGTATTTCTCTTTTCCCGGGCCCGCCACCAGTTCACCCATACCCTGACCACAGGGGTGAAAAAGGACGGGACGATCGTCGCGCTCGCCAACGAGTGCTACCTGGAAGGAGGCGCCTACGCCAGCTTCGGTATTGCCACGGTGTACTATGCGGGCTCTCTTCTAGGTGCTCCGTACAGGCTTCCGAACATGAGGTATGACGGTTACCGCGTCTATACCAACAAACCCGCGTGCGGCGCACAAAGGGGACACGGAGGCGTTGCGGCCAGGGCGGCCTGGGAACAGCAGTTGGACGTGCTCGCCGATGAACTGGGAATGGACCCCGTGGAATTCCGGCTCAAGAACTCCATGAGCACCGGCGACACCACGTGCAACGAACTCTATACCAGCAGCTTCGGCATGAAGGAGTGCATCGAGGCCGTGGCCGAGGGCTCCCAATGGCGAAAGAAGAGAGGCAAGTTGCCCAAAGGCAAGGGCATCGGGGTGGCGTGCGGATTCTTTGTTTCCGGCGCGGGGTATCCCATCTACCGCTCTGAAACGGCCCATTCCACCGTGGTGATCAAGCTGAGCGAGGACGGGGGCACCGCTCATGTGCTCACCGGCTCCGCTGAAATCGGGCAGGGCTCGGACACCGCGCTCGCCATGATCGCGGCAGAGGCCCTGGGCGTCCCTCTGGATCACGTCCGCATCACATCCGGGGACACGGATCTGAGCGTGGACCTGGGGGCCTATTCTAGCCGTCAGACGTTGATGACCGGACATGCCACCAAGCAGGCGGCGGAGGACATCAAAAGGCAGGTCCTTGAGGTGCTGGGCGACAGACTCAAGGTGCCCGTGGACGAGATGGACGTCAAGGAAGGGCGGATCGTCTTCACAGGGGAATCCCCCGACTTCGAGGCGCTTCGCACGACGTATATCAAGGAGCATCGGGGCTTCACGGACAACCCCGAAGAGGGCCCGCTCACTTTCAAGGAGGCCGCGAGGGTCGCGTATCTCGCCAAGGGATCGATCGTGGGCACAGGGAAGTACCGCCCCGGAGATCTGGGCGGGAAATTCAAGGGGGCGGCCGTGGGCACCTCCCCGGCTTACGGGCCGTCGGCCCAGGTGGTGGAAGTCACGGTGGACATGGAAACCGGGAAGGTGACCGTTGACGGCATGACCGACGCCCACGACTGCGGATTCGCCATCAATCGGACGTCGGTGGAAGGTCAGATGGAGGGCTCCCTTTCCATGGGCCTGGGCGAAGCCATGTTCGAAGAGGTGAAATTCGACGAAAAAGGCCGAATCTTGAACGCCAACCTGGCCGAATACAAGATCCCCACGGCGCTTGATATGCCCCGGATCGACACGATCATTGTGGAAAGCGATGAACCGAACGGGCCCTTCGGCGCGAAAGAAGTAGGCGAGGGGGCCATTATGCCCACCATTCCCGCCATTCTGAATGCCGTGTATGACGCCACGGGGGTCCGGATTTGGGAACTGCCCCTCACCCCGGAGAGGGTCTACAAGGCCCTCAAGGAAAAAGGCAAGGAGTGAGAGATCCGGCGTAGCCGCCGGAGTCGAAGGAGAGATGTCACTCCGAGCAGGTTGTCTGGAGTTTGCGAACCCTCATGACAGCCTGAATTTGTCCAGTGTCTCTTTTCTCTTGCGCCAATCAGGCTGGCAGCGGGTCAAAAGCGAGTAGAATGCCTTTGAATGATTGCTCTCTTTCAAATGGCAGAGCTCGTGCATGACCACATATTCAATGCAGTGGACAGGCACGTAAACAAGCTTGAGGTTGAGGGTTATTCGACCTGAAGGGCTGCAGCTCCCCCAGCGCCTGGTCATCCTTCGGATCACCATCGAGGGCTCCGGTACCCCGTGCCTGGATGCAATGCGGTAACATTTCTCCATATACCGGCCCATGGTTTCGTGAGCTCTTTTTCGATACCAGGCATCCACAGACTTTTTTATCCGGTGAACATCGGTCTTGTCTTCCACCCAAACCCACAGGAAACGACCCAATAGTTTCGCGGGCCGCGATGAGCTGTTCTCAACCCTTAAGCGGTACTGCCTCCCAAGATACACAAAGGTTTCTCCACTCAGGTATCGCTTGGGCGTAGGCAAGGGATGATAGCCTTCCAGCTTTTCAATCGTCCTGACAATCCAGGGTATCTTCTTCTCTATGGCTGCCTGAACCTCGTCACCGCCGGCAGCCCGTGGGGCAAAGACGTCCACCGTCAACTCGGGAGAAACGACGATACGCAGACGTTTTCGATCCGCACGATGAAGGCGGTAGGGAATCCTTCGCGTTCCCAAATCAATGATGTGATGGGCGGGCTTAGTCTTCATTGGCTATGGCCACCTCAATACACCGGTCAATAATGGCGTCGTGGTCGCTCAAAGAGAGTTTCACCCCCTGTTCTTCCGCTACCTCAAAAAGGATGTCATCGATCTCGCCCCGCATTCTGTTGATAGCGTCCTCATTTGTTCTCCAATCCCGGATTTTGTGCCTCCCAATCTTCTCTTCAATCCGAAGGGCAATTTCTGCCCCGGACTTATTATCTTTCAAGGCATATTCGCCCATGGGATCCCGAACACAACCATAATAGCGGCGGGCCATGTCGTTTCCTATAAGCTCATAAGGGACTTCGTCGTCGGTGTGCGTCGCGACCTTTGTGGATATATCCTTGATCTTTTCCAGGGCTTCAAGGGCTTGTAGCCGCCCCTGATGATATGCCTCGATCACCTCTTCGAGCAGCTTGGAGAATTTCTTGAAGAATGCCGGGTCCTTTGCCACTTCCTGTTCAATCACATGCCTCGTCGCGGAGGCGATGATATCCGCCTTGGCGCCTGCGCTTTTCCCATGATCTTCCAGAACTTGCTGCCGTTCTCTTGCGTCGAGAAGGTTTATGGGATCACAGAGCTCTTCCACTTCTCCGGCGCCCAAGTGGGTGTCGATCAGCTTCTTGATCCTTGGCTCATACTCTGAGAAATGAATCGTCTCCTGATAACGCTGTGTCACAGCCGCTCTTAGATTCTGGAAGAACTTGAGATCGCCCTTATATTTTTTGATCGTTCTTAGGGATGTCGTTTCGAGAAAATTTGTGGATGAGAGGGCGAGAGCCAGCGTGCGGGCAAAAAGACTGAATCGCTCGTAGAATTTGTTCCTGAGCTCGCCATCACGAAGGTGAACTTCATAGACTTCGGGATCTTTGGATCCCTTCACCGGGTCGAATAGTTCCCACAGATTGGAATGGAGTTGGGGCAATTCCGAGGCCCTGTCGGCGATGTAATTGACCGTGTCCTCCAGGTCGACCCGGTCATAGTCCGCGAGCTGGGCGTAAAAATCGATCGCTTCGTCCAGCTCTTGGATCACGCCGCTATAGTCGAGGATCAGCCCGTATTCCTTCCCCTCATGAAGACGGTTTACGCGGGCGATGGCCTGGAGCAAGGTATGCTCTTTGAGCTTGCGGGCAAGGTACAGGACGGTATTGCATGGTGCGTCGAAACCGGTCAGAAGCTTATCCACCACGATGATGATTTCCGGGCTGTCCCCGTGTTTAAAGGCGTTAATGAGCTGCCTGTTATAATTCTTCTCAGATCCATAACGGTCCATCATCTTCTGCCAGAAATCTTTCTGCCTCTGAGAGGGCTCCGTGCCGTTTCCCTCACCCTCGTGTGCGGAAGGGGCGGAAATGAGCACCTCTGAGGAGACCATCCCGAACTCATCCAAGAAAGCCTTATATTGAAGGGCGGTTTCCTTGTCGGGAGTTACAAGCTGGCCTTTAAGTCCGGTTCCCTGGTAGGCCGCCGTGTAATGGAGACCAACGTCCCATGCAATCGTACGGACTTTTTGCGTTGCCTTGTTCAGATGACGCTCTGTGGAAAACTTCCTCTTCAGGTCCGCCTTCTGATCATCTGTCAGCCCCAATGTGATTTTCTCGAACCAGTTGTCGATTGCATTTTTGTCCACCTGCTGGGGCACATGCCGGGCCTCATAGAGGAGGGGCTTCACGGCTTTGTCCTCCACGGCCCGTGAAATGGTATACGGAGGCCGGAAGAGGTCTCCGAACTGGGCAAAGGTGTTCTTTTTGGCTGATTTGGCCAGAGGCGTGCCCGTGAATGCAATAAAACACGCCCCTTTCATGGCGAGACGCATGCGGGCGTGCTGTTCATGGTACTGGCCGCGGTGCCCCTCGTCCACCAGCACGAATGTGTTCCGGTCGACCCGGCTCAAGATCCGGCTGGAGGCCGCCGTCGCAAATTTGTGAATCAGCGTGGTAACGACATGCGACCGGTGATCGAGCAGAAGCTCCGTGAGGTGTTTTCCGGTATTCGCCTGTTCCGGTTCCAGGCCGCATGCTCGAAAAGTCCCCCAAATCTGATCGTCCAGGTCAATACGGTCGGTCACGAGCACAATTTTGGGATTTGAGATATCGGGATGGAGGGCCAGGGATTTTGCGAGCATGACCATGGTCAGGGACTTGCCGCTCCCCTGGGTGTGCCAGACCACGCCTCCCGGCCGGGGTTCCTGGTCAGGTGCCTGAAGGGCCCGCCTTATGATATCATGGACTGTGAAGTATTGCTGGTACCGGGCGATCTTCTTGATTCCGTTATCGAATAGGATAAATTTATAAACCAGTTCGAGGAGCCGCTCCGGCCGGCACAGGGAAAAGAGCAGCCGATCCTGCTCGTACATCCCACGGCCCTGTTCCAGGACGGAAAGATAGGCATTTTGGACGTCCTTAAACGGACCGGACAGGATACGGTCAATGGTGTTTCGACTGATTGGCCTACCCAGCAAGTCCCGGATCGGGCTTTCCAGGTTCCCCTCTCTCCAC
>CAYVUX010000201.1:0-4262 GCA_964455075.1 uncultured Desulfobacteraceae bacterium
GCCGTTTGTAGCGGGCCTGCTCGGCAACCGTGTGTCACGCCCGCTGGAGAGCATTATTCGCGACTGGCGCCGCTCCTACAGAGACCCTTTCGTGCCCCCTGTAAGAGACCCCTCTCCCACAAAGTCGGGCATCAGGTCGTGTCCCCTCTCATAAAACAATCCAGAGGACTTCGCCGCCGTCTCGGTAAACTCCCCGGCCGCCGATTGCGTTTCCAGTTCTTCCTTGGCGGCCCAGGCAAACGGGGTGGGATCCGCCGTGTGCGTTCGCTTGCTAATGGGCGTCAGGTGATCGCTCACCACCATGAGACGATAGTCTTTGAATCTCGAGAGCCCCGTCATGATGGTTCCCACCACCTTCTCGTCAAAGGCCTCGATCGCCTGGATTTTCTCCGCCGGATTCCCGCTGTGACCGGCCTCATCCGGAGCTTCCACATGGACAAACACGAAGTCGAGACGCTCCAGCGCCTTCAGGGCCTCTTCGGCCTTTCCCAAGAAATTGGTATCCAGGTATCCCGTGGCCCCCGGCACCGCCAGGGGCTCAAGCCCTGCGTAGATTCCAATCCCTTTGAGCAGATCCACCGCTGAAATGACCCCTCCCTTCAATCCAAACTTCTTTTCGAAACGGGGGATCTTGGGACGCTTCCCCTGCCCCCACAACCAGATGGAGTTGGCCTCCTTCAAATCCCTCGATCGCCTCTCCTTGTTCACCTCGTGCGCGGTGAGGATCCCCCATGAGGCTCGGATAAGATCACAAATCCTGCTCAACCCGGGATGATTCAGGTATTCGGCCATGTTCTGATCAAGTACGTCGTGGGGCGGAATGGTTGCGACCTCGCTCGGGCCATTCCTCCAGACCAGAAGATGCCGATAGGCAACCCCGGGGTAGATGCTCACGCCGTCCAGATGAATGACCTTCTTCAGTTCCTCGACGATCCGGCCCGCCTCCCCCGACGTGATATCCCCGGAGCTATGGCTTTTCATCACGATCTCTCCCGAGGAGCGGTGCTCCAGGGTCACGAGGTTCATTCGAAAAGCTACGTCCTCGGGCTGAAGAGCCACCCCCATGCTGGCGGCTTCGAGCGGCCCGCGGCCCGTGTGGTAGGCCGCCGGATCGTACCCCAGGAGCGACAGGTTCGCCACGTCACTGCCGGGTTCCATGGTCTCAGGGATGGTCCTCGCCAGTCCGATCCGCACTGAAGCAACCCGGTCCATGTTGGGCGTATACGCCGCTTGAAGGGGCGTTTTGCCGCCCAATTCCTCAAGGGGATAGTCGGCCATTCCGTCTCCCACAAGCAGCACGTATTTTCTCTTTGACATTTGCCTCATCACGGACTTCGTCCCCTCGCATACAAGGATCGAAAAAATCAGGCCATCCCGCAACGTGGATATCCGAGAAAGACGGTGTCGCAATTCGTCATCCCGGACAAGCCCTGTGAAACAGGGCGCGATCCGGGATCCAGAAGTTCACGATAGGATGCCCTTTTTCTGGATTCCGGATCTCTCTCGCTTCTCGTCGTTCGTCCGGAATGACGGTTTTTTCAGGATTTCTGAAAAATCAGTACTTCTTAACATTCAAATCGCCCTTAGAGTAGGGGAATGGATGTTTTTCAGAAGGATGCGAAAACCGGCGTACCATTTCTATTTGGGCCCATGAGGTACTGATTTTCCGGAAGAAGCTTTTTTCATTGCGACACATTCTCGAATCCAGGAATCAGGCCCTGTCTTCCACACGAATCATCACGGTATTCCCTCTAAGGATGTCCAGACCTTTCATCCGTTCCATCGCCTCCTGCACTTTTTTCTCCTGCGCCTCGTGGGTAAGCATCACGATCGGAACCGATTTGTTCGTCTCCCTTCCCTTCTGAATCACGGAGGCGATACTGATATCATGATCTCCCAGGATCCCGGCTATCGTGGAAAGCACCCCCGGCCGGTCAAGTGCCGAGAATCGAAAATAATAGGCGCTCACAAGCTCGTCCATGGGCTGGATGGTTACTTTCGCCGTCGTGGTTCCCGCATTGCCCAAAGGCGGCGTAAATGCATTTTCTCCACAGGCTATGCGCCTGGCCAGGTCCATGATATCGGAGACTACGGCGCTTCCGGTGGGTTTCCTTCCCGCCCCCTGGCCGTAATAGAGGTTGGGCCCCACATAATCTCCCTCGATATAAATCGCGTTGTAAGCCTCGTTCACGTTTGCCAGAATGTGGTCCCCGGGGATCATGGCCGGGTGCACCCGGGCTTCTATCCGATCACCAAGATCCCTTGCGATAGCCAAAAGCTTGACGCTGTACCCGAACTCCCCGGCAAACCTGATGTCATCAGGGATGATATCCGTGATCCCCTCCCGGTATATCTGGTCAAAAGAGACCGGGGAACCCATTGCCAGGGAGATGAGTACAGCAAGCTTATGGGCCGCATCGGTCCCGTCCACGTCCAACGTGGGAGGATCTTCCGCAAAACCCAACCTGACGGCCTCGTCGACCACCTTCTCATAAGGCATCCCTTGTTCCGTCATCTTGGTGAGGATGTAATTGGAGGTTCCGTTCAAAATGCCCGTGATGAGTTGCAAACGATTTGCAGCCAAGCCTCCCCTCAAGGCACCGATGATCGGGATCCCCCCTCCCACGCTGGCCTCGAAGGCGAGACTCACGCCGCAGCGTTCCGCAGCCTCGTATATCTCCGCACCATGTTCAGCAAGCAAGGCTTTGTTTGCGGTCACCACGTGTTTTCCTCTTCTCATGGCCTCCAGGATGTATTCTTTGGCCTTGCTCATCCCTCCAATGAGCTCCACCACCACCTGCACATGGGGATCCTCGATGATGTCAAGGGCCTCCCTGGTCAGAACCCCCCTGCTCACGCGCACTCCTCGATCCGATTCCGTGTCCAGGTCGGCAATCCTCTTCACGACCAGCTCGGCTCCGACCCGCCTTGTAATCACTTCGCGGTTTGTGTTCAGGACTTCCAGGGTACCCGCCCCCACCGTCCCGAAGCCGATAATCCCCACGTTGATCCTTTTCATACCTTCTCCTTCATCCATAGAGACGGAGGACCGTTCCTGCCGCGACTTCGTATCGCCTGAAGAGAGAAAACACCGCGCCTACCGCCGGATTGATTCGCCGGTCACTTGTGAGCTCCACCCTAAAAGGCCTCTCGAACATTCTCGGTTCCGCGTCAAGAAAATGAGCCCCGGGGACATGCCCCCGATTTTGTGGGGGTGGACGCGCGTCTTGTATTGAGACCGGCAAATTCCCCGGGTTCCCTCCAGAAATGGTTTTTTTACCGATACCTGCGTCAATCTGCGGACTTTGTCGTGCGATCCGCCTCAAGCGGACTCACTTCTGGATCGGAACCTCCCAAGTGTCTGAAAACCCTCTATGGACGAGCACCCCCTAGCGCATGACCTGCTTAATCCCTTTTATGGCCTGTCTCGTACGATGAGGATTTTCAACCAGGGCAAACCTCACATATCCATCGCCGTATTCACCGAACCCGATGCCGGGAGAAACGGCCACCTTGGCTTTCTGGATAAGCATCTTGGAGAACTCTATGGAGCCCATATCCCTGTACTTCTCCGGAATCCTGGCCCAGACAAACATGGTCGCTTTGGGTTTTTCGATCGCCCACCCGATGCGGTTCAGGCCGTCCACCAGGACATCTCGGCGCTCCCGGTAAGTACCGACGATCTCCTTTACGCTCTCGTCCGGAACGGTGTAATCGCTGTTTTTTACGCAATCGTCCTTTCCGTTAAGCGCGATGATAGAAGCAATCTGGATAGGCTGAAACATGCCGTAGTCGAGATAGCTTTTGATCCTTCTGAGCGCAGACACCATCACAGGATTGCCCACACAGAATCCCACCCGCCAGCCCGGCATGGAGTAGCTTTTCGAGAGGCTGAAAAGCTCTACTCCGATCTCTTTGGCTCCCGGCACCTGAAGAAAACTGGGAGGAGAATATCCGTCAAAAACGAGGTCCGCATAGGCAAAGTCATGCACCACCATCATGTCGTGGCTACGGCAGAAATCCACAATCTTTTCGAAGAAATACAGGTCCACTACGGACGTGGTGGGATTATGGGGAAAGGAAATGATCAGCATCTTGGGGCTCGGCCAGGTCTGCTTGGTAGCGGTAAGCAGATCTTCGAAGAAATCCCTTTCCGGATCAATGGGAATGCTTCGCAGGTCCCCCCCAGCGATAATCACCGAGTACGGATGGATAGGGTATGTCGGATTCGGCGCAAACACCACGTCCCCAGGGCTTATGGT
>CAYVUX010000201.1:4272-6558 GCA_964455075.1 uncultured Desulfobacteraceae bacterium
GCCCCCATGGTGGCGATGGCTTCTTCGTCCGGATCCAGGGCCACTCCGAACCTGCCCTTGTACCAACCGCAAATGGCGTGCCTGAGGTTTGTGATTCCCATGGAAGCCGAGTACCGGTGGTTCTTCCCTTCCCTGGCCGCCTCAACGAGTTTGTCTACAATGTGCGACGGGGTCGGGATATCGGGGTTTCCCATTCCCAGGTCCACAATGTCTTCCCCCATGCGTCTGGCTTCCATTTTGATTCGATTCACCGTAGAGAACACATACGGAGGCAGACGGTTCATTCTTCTGAATTCTTGCATAAACTTCTTCTCCTCCGGCAAGGTTTCCCTGCCTTGATTGTGCAACGGCAAGAACGCGCTCAACGTCGAGGACCGCTCTCGCTTTGAACACCACCCTTGTCCAGCGGGGCACCAAACGGGGATGCACGGACACCCTTTTAAGGGGCTCTGAGGGAGCTCTTTCCCGTCCCTTGAAGGCGAAACCGGTCTTGCCTACGCGCCCGGTCCGGGCCCATTCGGTGGGTCTGAAAGGCTGTTTTTTTACTACAGAAACCACCAGAAATCAAACGCAATTTCCGGATTGCGGACCAACAGCCGGATGCCCTGTCCAGAAAATGAGAGGCCTCCGGGCCTTTGAGATCCCACCCCCGGCGGCTTGTAGAAAGGGTTTGACAATGAAACCGGAGATGACAGAGAATATTTTGAGACATGCGGATCTCACGGTTTTGGTTTATTCCGAGACCTTTGCAAAACCCGAACAAGTTTCGGCTGGTAGCACCATAAAGTGTAACAGTGGTCATGCCGGACCCCGATCCGGCATCCAGTCCGCCTGAGGATGCGGATGCACGGGATTTCCCGGTTAAACCGGGGAATGACGGAACAACTGCACTAACAACTTCTGCGATTAAGTAACAGTTTTTGTTAGAAATGAGGTTATGCAAAGCTCTTATTCCTCCGGTTGGGCTCAAGGCATCGCCCGGCTGAAAAAAGTGGGAGGGAGTATCTGTTCGAAGGATTAGAGGAACCTATTATGCAAGAGGAGAAGCGAAGAAGCAAATACGCCGAGGCCGGCGTGAACATTGACCAGGGGAACCGCTTTGTGGATCTCATCAAGCCGATTGTGAGCGAAACCTTTCGCTCCGGAGTGATCACGGATATCGGCGGGTTCGCCGCCTTGTATTCCCTGAATGTTCAGCACACGAAGAACCCGGTACTCGTCAGTTCCACCGACGGGGTGGGGACAAAGCTGAAGATCGCGTTCATGATGGACAAGCATGACACGATCGGCATTGATCTGGTGGCGATGTGCGTGAACGACATCGTGGTTCAGGGCGCAAAGCCGCTCTTTCTCCTGGATTACCTTTCCATGGGAAAATTGGATGTGGACAAGGCGCGAAGCATTATCCAGGGGATCGCCGCGGGATGCTTGGATGCAAAGTGCTCCCTGATCGGCGGGGAAACCGCGGAAATGCCCGGTTTCTATTCGGACGGAGAATATGACCTGGCCGGGTTCGTGGTCGGGCTGGCCGACAACGAGCACCTGTTGGACGGCTCCGAAATCGCCGTCGGCCACAAGTTGATCGGGATCGGATCGAGCGGTCTTCACAGCAACGGGTACTCGCTGGTCAGGAAAATCCTGTTCGAGGACATGAAGATGTCCGTCACAGACCACGTGGAAGAACTTGGACGGACGCTTGGGGAAGAATTGCTGGAACCGACGCGCATCTACGCGAGGACCTTGACAAACCTCGGGAGAGATTCCAGGATCTTGGGGATATCCCACATCACAGGAGGCGGGCTCATCGACAATCTTCCCCGGGTGCTTCCGCGAACTTGCAAGGCCGTTATCGACTCGAAATCATGGACCCGCCCCCCCATTTTCCCCTATTTGCAGGACGCCGGGAACATCTCGGACTGGGAGATGCTGAGGACGTTCAACAACGGCCTCGGATTGGTCATCGTGGTTGACGGGAATGAGGCCGAGGAGATTTGCCCGAAGCTGGAAGCCATGGGAGAGAAAGCCTATTTGATAGGCTCTGTGGAGGAGATGGAGGAGGGAGACGCGCCGATCCAATTCACGGATCTGTAACCCCACAGTCAGAGGCTGTAGCGGTCGATTCCGTTCCCGAGGCGAAGCCGGGACTCAAGCGTGCCCTTGAAAGATACGGTTCGTCCGGTTTTTGCATCCTTATGTCTTTGAAGGGGCATGAAAAAGGAGAGAAGATGCTGCGACCATCCTGTAGGAGCGGGCTTGCCCGCGAACCATGCTGCTCCCGGGCAGGCT
>CAYVUX010000202.1:0-3887 GCA_964455075.1 uncultured Desulfobacteraceae bacterium
ATCAAGTCCGGCATGACGGCAGGCTTTGTGACCCCTAATCGTCATAGCTGAGCATATCATTTTGCGGAGCTTTTCTTGCCGGCCTTACGGCCAACCCCATCCGGGACCGGCTTAGCCAGTCCCCATGACCCCACCCATAGGGTGGGGGTTTCTAAGTCGATCTAAATCCAGGAAACTCTCTGGAATTCCTCCTGAGATCACACTTCTCGAACCGTCATCCGCCGCAAACAAGGAGTCCTTGTTACCTCTCCTCTTCCTTGATGAGGGACTTCTTGAGCACAGTTTTGGTGTAGGCGCCGATGATATCCCTCCGCGTAAGAATCCCAACAAGCTTCGAGGGGTCCTTCGGGGAGACCACGGGCAGCATGGAGAAATCCTTCGCACTGATCCTTTCAAGTGCCGTGTACAGATTGTCCTCCAAAGAGACGGTGACCACATCAGGAGTGGACAATTCCTTGGCCACGATGAGATCCTGGAGATCCTCGTCATAGACTACTTCGTGAAAATCGAGCAAGGAAAGAATGCCGGAGATTCTCCCCTCTCCATCCACCACGGGGAATGTGTTGTACTTGCTCCTCGCGACATTTCCGGCGAGTACGCCCAGACTCATGTCTTCGGGAATGGTCTCCGGCTCCGGGTTCATCACGTCCTTGACGGGAATCGATTTAAGCACATTGACTTCTTTTCCCTCGAAGAGATTGATTCCTCTCCGGGAGAGCTTGAGCGTGTAGATGGAGTCGCGGGACATACGGCCTGCGGCGAGAGAACTGATAATACAGGCGATCATGAGGGGCAAGATGATCTTGTAGTCTCCGGTCAGCTCAAACAGGATTAAGATGGCGCTCAATGGGCCGTGCGTGGTTCCGCTCACCACGGCCCCCATTCCCACAATGCTGTAGGCCCCGGGCGTGGCGGATACCTCCGGGAACACGGTATGGACGAGAGTCCCGAAAAAACCGCCGGCCATGGCCCCCGCGAACAGTGACGGAGCGAATATGCCCCCTGATCCTCCAGATCCGAGCGTTATCGAAGTGGCGAGGATTTTGAAAAAGACCAGAAGCAGCATAAACCACCAGGCGAGATTCTCTCCAAGGGCCATGTCGATAGCGCCGTATCCCACTCCCAGCACATGCGGAAAAACAAGGGCCATGGCGCCCAGAAGAAGGCCCCCCAGGCCTGCTTTCAGATATTCCGGGAAGCGCAACCGGTCAAAGAGATCCTCCGTCCGGTAAAGGCCCTTTATAAATGCCACGGCCACCACGGCGCAAAACAGCCCAAGAATTACATAGAGCGGCAGTTCCCAGGGGCTTATAAGCCTGTAGGGTGGCACGATAAAGGCAGGGGCATTTCCTAGAAAGAACCTGGAAACCGCTGTGGCGACGACGCTGGAGATCACAATGGGACTGAAGATAGCCACCCCAAAGTCCGCGAGAATGATTTCCAGGGCGAACATGGTGCCGGCAATCGGGGCATTGAACGTGGCGGCGATACCCGCCGCGGCCCCGCAGCCCACAAGCGTTCTGATGCGGTCAGCCGAGACATTGAAAACCTGGCCCAGTCCGGATCCGATTGCGGAACCGATTTGGACGATAGGCCCCTCCCGCCCCGCGGACCCGCCGCTTCCAATACACACGGCCGATGCCAGAGATTTGACAACGACTACGCGTTTCCTGATAATCCCGCTTTTGAGGGCCACGGCCTCCATGACCTCCGGGACCCCATGGCCCTTGGCTTCCCTGGCGAGAAAGAAGACAATCGGTCCAACAATCAGCCCGCCGAGCGCAGGCATCAACAGCCTCAAATACCACGGGATTCCCCGTACCCATTGAAGAAGATCGCCGTTGCCTCCATAGGCAAGGGTCTGGAAGAAGTCGATGAGAGACCGGAAACCAACGGCCCCGAAACCGCCGGCCAGTCCGACCAGAGTGGCGAGGATCGCCATGGTCGGGTACTCACCGGCACCCAGGATGCTCGAAAGCCGGCCTTTGCGAAAAGTTCCGATCAGATCCTCCACACGCTGAGAGACCTTTGCAAAACGCCCCCTTTTGCCCAATCTCTGCGTCATCCTCAAATTTCAATCCTCAAAATATTCAGAATATTCCTGCGGTTGATCCGCCTCAGGCGGACGTCTTCCTTGAGCTTGCCTCCGCCTAAGGGCTCGCTGAAGCCGTTTGCTTTCGCCCTCCCGCCTTTCACGTCCTGGAATACAAAACTATGACGGAAGAGTCAGGTTACAGATGACCTTTTCATGCTTAACCGGTCCGTCGATAAAAAGAGTCGGGCTTCTTCGAGTTTTCCATCGCCGAGCCGTCCCGACCCCACTCTTGGGTGCCAAATCATACCAAGAAGACCCCCTCTGTGCTCAGATGGAGCCCAGTGGGTCGTGTTTGCTGGTACTTTATAGTGTTCCAGAATAAAGACAGTCAAGGGCAAACCCTCCTCACCGGATCACACCGTCTGCATGGACTGAATCCCTCCCAGCAGGCATCATGGACGGATTCAAAACACACCTGATTCCGAGGAGATATCCTCCGGCCGAAGGGACAGTCGGCCCGGTGGAACACCTTGGACCGGCGGTTCCCCATGTACCGGTTTTCGCCATCTTCAAGAAGGCGGCTCCACAGGCCCCGCTTCTCTCTCATGGCCTCCCGCTGGCACCGGATCAGAAACTCTGCATGCTTCAACCCGGATCCCCGCAAGAGCACGAAAGCAAGACCCCGGCGCAAGAGGATCCCGTTAACCATGTCGCCGTTTTTCAGGAATACATATGCGAGAAGTCTTCCATAATGGTCCCGTCTTTCTTCGTCCCATTCCAGCCTTACAGACGACCGTTTTGTGAGCGCCAGGTTTTGCACCCTGGCTTCATGCGCAAAACATTCGCTCTCCCGGCCTTTACGGCCGATTTCCGGCGCATCGATCCCCAAATACCTTACCTCATTGCCGTCCTGGAGAAGGATTGTGTCCCCATCGTAAACACGCACCACCTGCCGGTATCCGGCAGGCTTCGAGGCCACAGCAACCAAACAGGCGGCAAGAAGGCACAAAAGGCAAATCATTTCAAAACTCTTGCCCCTGTGCATGCCCTTTGAGGACGGCACCCTCTTGATACAAGAAAATTTAGCCACAATACCCCGTGTTATCCTCTGATAGGATTAAAAGATTCAATATTGACTTCAAAGGCTTTAAGTATTATTAGTAAAATAAGTGTTTTTGCTGAGCATACCGAAACATATTCAAGGAGAATTCTTGAAATAGGTAGGAGCCTGTGATGCCGGAAATAATGACCACCAAGGAATTGGCAAAATACTTGAAGCTTCACGAAATCACCATTTGCAAGTACGCCGCGGAAGGAAAGATCCCCGCTATTCGAATCGGCCGGGTATGGAGATTTGACAAAGAAGCCATCGACCGGTGGATAAGTGGAGAACAGAAAAAATAACCCGGTTCCCTCCATAAATGCCTTCTCGGCGAGAAAATCTCATTTGTGGATCAGCATCTGCTCAGTCCCGGGGAGGGCTTCCCGGATGCAACCCCGCCCGGGACTACCCGCCCTCTAAAAGGCCCCTGGAAAAGGGCGGCACGTCGGACGGGCCGCTACGAGTAAAGGAGGAACGGTTTCCTCAACCTGCCAAATCCTTCCGCATCCGCTTGCCAGCCACTCCTGAGACAGCCGAGGGGCGCCCCGGACTCCAGGTTCTCACGGAAGGATGAATCCCCGGCGATCAGATCAATGGGCATTTTCTCCATCTCGTATTCATATGGAGGAGATCGCCATTCGAACTCGCCTTGATGGACCTCCATGACGGACTTGAGCAATGCGGTGGATGCGGCATAGGGCCTGTAAACGCGGGGATCCAGGACGTGAATCATAAAGCCCCTGCACAACT
>CAYVUX010000202.1:3897-6537 GCA_964455075.1 uncultured Desulfobacteraceae bacterium
AACTCCCCCTGCCACTTTCCGAAGGTGGGACGAAAGGAGAAGTCTTGCAGGCGGCATCCGGCGGCTGCCTCCGTGTCCAAGGCCGATTTGACCGCCGCCGGATCCACAAAAGGCGCTCCAAAAATCTCGAAAGGACGGCATGTACCCCTTCCTTCAGAAAGGTTGGTGCCCTCCAAGAGCACCTGCCCGGGATACACCATGGCCGTTTGGACGACCGGCATGTTTGGAGACGGCATGATCCATCTCAGGCCGGTTTCTCCCCACAGCATCCCCCTTTTCCATCCTTCAACGGTCACCACGTCCAACTCGCACTCCAGGCGATAGACCCCTTTGAATAGGATCGCCAACTCTCCCATGGTCAGCCCGTGACGCATGGGCAGTGCATAGGGGCCCACGAAGGAGTACAACTCGGGTTTCAACGCGTTGCCTTCCATGACCTCTCCCCCCAGGGGGTTGGGCCGATCCAGGACTACGACCTTTTTCCTTTCTCGGGAGGCCGCCCTGAGGCATTGAAGCAGTGTGGACGCGAAAGTATAAACACGAGTGCCCACGTCTTGAAGATCGACGATCAATACGTCCAAAAGTCCAAGCATGTGGGGAAGGGGTTCCCGGGCCTTCGCGTACAAGCTGAATATGGGAATACCCAGGGAGTTGTCGTACCCGTGTTCGGTTTCCACCATGTTGTCCTGATCCTGGCCTCCATAGCCGTGCTGGGGTCCGAAAAGGGCTCGCAGCCTGCCAGGGAAGACTTCTGAAATCAATTCCCTGGCCGGGATCAAGCCGCCGTCCACGGAGGCTTGATTGGCCAGGAGACCCAGTCGGTAGGACTTGAGCCGGCCCAAATCTCCACGACCGATTCTGTCGAGTCCGGTTATCAACTTCATGAATTTAAGCCCCTCTGGCCAAGGATCCGGTTTGCAGCAGGTCCATGCCGAAAGGCGGGCGAGACGCTCAACCGTTCCCGACACGGACATCAGGTTGAATCCTAGGGAAACGCCTCTTCCAATTCAAGTGCGATTACGACTCGCCCGGCCTTCCATTGAGGTTCCCCTCAGACGGTTGTATTTTTCTAAAGACCTCAAACCGCCGGACAAGACGGCTTTTTCCTTGGCCGACGGACTCCGAACATGTACAATCCCCCATCGGTTGTGCCCGAAGACGATTCTGGGACGGGTACAAGCTGAGAGAACTCATGATGCCGTCGGTCGGAACCCAAATCAAGCGCTGCACCCGGGCAGCCCCATGCCGATCCTTATTGACAGCGAGTTTAAGAGGGGTCCTGGCATTGTTTGTTCTCCTCATCGCCGCGTCCGGGAGCGCTCTTTGCGAGGCTCTTCCTTCAATCCGGGAAGGAAACGTCACGGTTTTTTTCGAGCCGGCGCTGAAAAAGGCGGCCCGGCAAATCGCAGCCGATTATCCAACGATCCTCGGGGAACTCGAAGAGAGCCTCGGTTGGACGTTGGACGAACCGTCATCGGTCCTGATCATCCAGGACCGCGTCCGTTTCCAAAGAATGGCCGAGAGCCCCCTCACGGTGGCATTCGCCGTGCCTGTGCGGCGGCTCATCGTGATGGATTATCCCAGAGTGCACTCTCGTCCATTCGGTTTGGCAAACACGCTCAAGCACGAACTCTGCCACCTGGTGCTTCACCGCCACATCGGGGAACGCGAGCTGCCCAGATGGCTCGACGAAGGCGTATGCCAGTGGGTAAGCGACGGCCTGGCCGACATTTTCATCCGCCAGAAGAACTCACCGCTCAATCGCGCCGCCATCGGGGGAGATTTCATCCCCTTCAGCGCGCTGAACAGGCGATTCCCCTCACAAGAAGAGCCCCTGATGCTGGCCTATGAACAGAGCAGGGACTTTGTATCCTTCATCATTGCCGAGTACGGGAAAGAGGGGCTTCTCAACCTCCTAGAGCGATTGAAGGGCGGCAGCGAGATGCAGAGGGCCTTTAGAGAGACCTTCTCCGTGTCGATGAATGAACTGGAAAAGCGCTGGCAGGAGTCCGTAGACAGCCGGTTGACCTGGTTCGTGTACCTCGGCTACCATATTTATGAGTTTCTTTTCGCGTTCATGGCTCTGATAAGCGTGCTTGCATTTGTCAAAGTCCTCATAAAGAAGAGGCAACAGGCTTCGGACGAGTCGGCCGAGGAATACCCTTGATGCTGAGCCCATTCCAGGTCCTGCAGGCGGGACCGGAACAAGGATAACCGCGCTGAATCATGCTTCCGTCTGAGGCGGATCTCGAGAAGGCCTTTTCAACGCGGAAAATCAACCATAAAGAATGCATTGGAAGCCTTCCGGAATCAAGATCCGAATTCGAAGGGAAGAGTTGAATAAAGAAGAGAACTTTCTAAAAGTATCGGGACGGGAGGGACATGCCCCCGCCATCATTGCAACGCCCGGTCCGGGTTGAAACCCGGCGATCATTTCAAACGAGGAGAAGAAATATGCAGTTCCCTCATCTTTTTTCATCCATTCAAGTCAACGGAATGAATCTCAAGAACCGCATCGTCATGACCGCCATGCATCTGGGATACACTCCGGAGGGAGAAGTGACGGATCGCCTGGTCGGGTTTTACACCGCCAGGGCCGAAGGGGGTGTCGGGCTCATCATCGTTGGCGGCTGCCCGGTG
>CAYVUX010000203.1:0-6531 GCA_964455075.1 uncultured Desulfobacteraceae bacterium
AAAAGAGATCGCTGCTTTGGATAGCCCTGCACCCCCACCCCGGACGTTTCTCGGAATTTGCCCGCCGTGCGTTCTTCTCCGCCGGCGGGCAACCCCCGACCCGCTGAGCCCATTCTTTCCACCCCCGGATACGCCTTAGCAGACCATCGGGTGATCACGCCCTCGTCCTACCCGGCCCCAGCCCTACTCCTTCACTCCTTTCCCTTTTTACCACGGAGCCCTCCACCTCCGGACAACCTCCGGCTGCAGATGCTCCCGGGGAAAAGGCAAACACCAACACCCCTGAAGATCTCCCTCCGGTGGCTTCTCCAGCCAAATCCGGCTTCAGCCGGGATCCCTGAATATCCCCTTCCGTAAGCGGCTTTTTCCCTTGACAAAAGGGGGGGCACTAGGTAAATACGCAAGTACTTTTGGCCCCTCGTATTGCCAACCTTCAACTCCAAGTGTAAGAGGCTGAATCCTATGAAACATGATGCGAATCCTTCCGGCAAGTCTCCAAGAGGGAACGGCAAATCCTTTCTTGCCGACTTCATTCCGGGGTGGCTCAACCTGGGAAGCTGGCTGACAGGGACAGGCTTTTTCCTGGCGGGTTTTGTCGGGGCCTTGATTTTGGGGTGGGTCCTGTTTCCTATGGCCCTGTACTCGGAGCAACAGCAACCGCTCGATTTCAACCATGCCCTGCACATGAATCCGGAGAAGGTTTTCGGGATCGAAGGTGAAACGGAGGAGGACAGGTGCCTGTTTTGCCACCGATTTCGGGAAGACGGAACATTCGCCGGGATCCCGAAAATCGCCGACTGCATGATGTGCCATGACGATGCGGACTACCCCCTTGGAGAAAGCGACGCGGAGAAACGGTTCCTGAACCAATATGTGGCGAAGGACAAGGAAATCCCCTGGCTTTCCTACTATGAGCAGCCCGATTGCGTGTACTTTTCCCACATCGCTCACGTGAAGATGGCGGCGCTCGACTGCATGAGCTGCCACGGGGAGCACGGAAATTCCGAATCCCTGCCCGTCTACCAGGCCAACCGTTTGACCGACTACAGCCGGAATATCTGGGGGAAGCACATCTCGGGGTACAAGGCGAACCCCTGGGATCGAATGAAAATGGACGATTGTGCCGAATGTCATACAGAGTACGGCGTCGAGGAAAACAACGCCTGTTTTGTCTGTCATAAGTGAGCCGGTTCTGCCGAAGCCAAGCGAAACCATGTAGGGGATAATCGCAATGAGAATGAATCGAAGAAATTTCATCCAACTTCTCGTCGGTGGTGTGGCGGGTCTCCATGTGACGCCGCTCCCCTGGAAACTTACGGACGACATCGCCATATGGACACAGAACTGGCCGTGGGTCCCGGTGCCGCCCGAAGGCAGGTTCTCCCATGTGAAGTCCGTGTGTACCCTCTGCGGAGGGGGCTGCGGCATTGAGGTCCGAAAGGTGGGCGACAGGGCTGTAAAGATCGAAGGAAGGACCGATTACCCTGTCAATCCCGGCGGGATCTGCCCTGTGGGCATGGGAGCACTCCAGTTGCTTTACAATCACGATATCCGCTTCACAGGCCCCATGAAGCGTGTTGGACCGCGGGGCGCCGGCCAATTCATAGAAATTTCCTGGGAAGAAGCCATCGGTATTCTCGCCGGTCGCATTTCCGGGCTGCGCAAGGAACGCCGATCTGAGGCACTCGCGGCTGTAGACGGCAATCCGGAGTCTTCCTCGACAGCAGTCCTGATTGCACGTCTCATGGAGGCGGTGGGGAGTCCCAACTATCTCCGGCCGCCCTCTCTTGATGACACCTACCGAATGACCAACCTGTTGATGCAGGGAAACACAGGCCCCATGGCTTACGACCTGGAGAACGCAGACTTCCTCCTCAGCTTCGGCGCCGGGCTCCTGGAGGGCTGGGGCGCCCCGGGAAGAGTGCTCAACGCCTGGAACATGTGGCACGCGGAGCCGCTGAAGGAGAAGGTAAAGATCGTTCAGATCGAGTCGAGGGCCTCCAATACGGCGTCCAAGGCCGACCAGTGGGTTGCACCCAAGCCGGGAACAGAGGCCGCTCTGGCCCTTGGCCTGGCCCATGTCATCATCAAAGAAGGGCTTTACGACCGGGATTTCACAGAGAATTACGCTTTCGGCTTCAATGACTGCCCCGGACCGGACGGCAGAATGCACACCGGCTTCAAAAACCTTGTGCTGAATGAATATGCTCCGTCCCGAGTGGCCGCGGTGACGGGTGTCCCGGCGGATCAAATCGCTACCCTGGCCGGGGATTTCGCCACGGCCAAGGCGCCGGTGGCTCTCTATGGAAAAGGGAAGGGCACCCTGAACGGAAGCGTGTACGAATGCATGTCGATTCAGGCCCTTAATGCGCTTCTGGGCCGGATAAACCAGCCCGGCGGGGTTCTGGTCCAGGACGGCCTTCCCCTGGCTTCGCTCCCGCCCTTGGTTCACGATCCGACCGCGCTCGGCGGACTGCGCAGTCGCCGTTTGGACCGGGCCGGAGAAAAGATCTACCCCTTCTCCCACACGGTCATGGAGGAGTTCTCAAAGAACGTGCTGGAACAGGGGGGCGTGGACACGATTCTCATTTCGTCGTCGAACCCGGCCTATACCCTGCCCGATGCCGAAGCCTTCCGAGATGCCCTGGTGAAAATCCCGTTTGTCGTGAGCTTCTCCCCTTTCCGGGACGAAACCGCGGCCATGGCCGATCTTGTCCTGCCGGACCACACCGCTCTCGAAAAAATGGACGACGTGGTCTGGCCGATGGGACTGCAGTACCCGCTCTACGGCCTTGCCGGCCCCGCGGTGGCGCCCGTTTACAGCACCAGGAATACGGGCGATGTGCTGCTTGAACTTGCCCGGCGCATCGGGGGCAAGGTGGCGGAAGGATTTCCGTGGAAGGACTTTGAAGGCGTCCTCAAAGAGCGGGCCAAAGGGCTGTACGATTCCGGCCCGGGGCTCGTGCGCTTCGATGAGGCCATTCCGCCTTGGGAAATGATGACCTCTCGGGAAAGTCGCGCCGCGGATTACACGTCCTTCGAAGACATGTGGAAAAAGCTGAAGGAAGGGGGCCTCTGGTATCGCCCTGCCGCCCAATACAGGACTTGGGGCGAGATCTTCAAAACGCGCACTGGCAGGTTCGAGTTCTACAGCCTGGAAATCCACCGTGCACTCCAGCGTGTGAAAGATCCATCCCGGTTGGGAGTTGCCGGATCCGGGGACGAAGCCTGCCTGCCCCATTTCGCGGAAGGCAACGGCAAAGCAGAGCGACGCGGCTACCCCCTGCAACTGGTGCCCTATGAAATCATCAACTTATCGAGCGGCTGGCTGCCCACCCCTCCCCACCTCACCAAGACCTACGACGTTCATTTATTGACGCGGAGCGATTCCTTTGTGGAGATCAATCCAAAGACCGCCGGACACCTCGGCGTGAGCGCAGGAGACCGGGTGCTGCTTGAAAGCCCGGCAGGAAAGGCAAAGGTACGCGTCAATCTTTTCGAGGGGGCCATGCCCGGGATGATCTACATGCCGATGGGACTCGGGCATACCGCATACGACGAGTTCCTCCGAGAAAGGGGTGCCGATTGCAACGCCGTGGTCGAGCCTTGGAAAGATCCTCTCAGCGGACACCCTGTGTGGTGGGATACACCGGTAAAGCTCACAAAGCTCTAGCAATGATACGTAACGAGGTAAGCCATGAAGCAGAGTGACATTGAGGGCGCCTACAAATTCGGAATGGCCATAGACCTGGACAAGTGCACGGGGTGCGGAACCTGCGTGGTCGCCTGTGCCGCAGAAAACAACCTCTCTGTGCGGCCCGACGAACCCAAACCCCAGCGCGGCATCGCATGGATGAGGCTTTACAAGGTCACCAATGGAAAGGATTTCCCGGACACGGAGGTCAGTTATTTTCCCAGGCCCTGCATGCACTGCCACCATCACACGCCCTGCGTGTCTGTCTGCCCGGCGACCGCCACGGCCATTGATTACCACAACGGCATCGTAAGTCAAATCTACACGCGATGCATCGGATGCCGGTACTGCATGGCGGCGTGCCCCTACATGGCACGGGTCTTCAACTGGTACGATACCTACTTCCCCAAGGGCAAGGGGCTCGAGCGGTATCTCACTCCCGAAGTCTCTCCTCGAATGCGAGGGGTGGTCGAAAAATGCACGTTCTGCCACCACCGCTTCATGCGCGCCAAAACCAGGGCCTATGCCGAGGATCGCAGAGACATCGAGGAGGACGAGTACGTCACGGCCTGCGCCGAAGCGTGCCCGGCACAGGCCATCACTTTTGGAGATCTCAACAACCCGCAGCACAAGGTTTCGAAGCTCGCCCAGAGCCCCCACGCATTCCGGCTCCTTGAGCGTCTGGGCACGGAGCCGAAGGTGTACTACTTATCGACCAAGGAGTGGGTGCGAAAGATGGCCGACAACTACCTGGCCGGGGAATACAAGCCGACCCTGAAGAAGGAACACGGTTAGCACTGCGTTGCAGCAAGCAGGAGGAATTGAGGAATGGATTCAGCACTGATTCCCGAAGGAGTGAAAAGGAGTTCGCCGAAGGCCTTTTTCTTCTGGACCCTACCTTGGATCGCTCTTCTTCTCTGGGGTCTGGTTTCGGCGGCTTTTTGCCTTTTGAAGGGGCTTAATCAGACCAACATGAGCGATTACTTCGCCTTTGCGCTCTGGATCGTGTTCGACCTCTCGGTGATTGCTCTGGGTGCCGGGGCCTTTTTCACCGGGTTTCTCACCTACGTGATTGGCAGGAAAGAGCTCAAAGATATCATCAACGCCGCCGTGATCATCGGGTTTATCTGCTACTCGGGCGCTATTGCCATGCTCGGCATCGATATCGGGCAGCCGCTCCGGGGCTGGTTCATTTTCTGGCATGTGAACGTCCACTCCATGCTGGCGGAGGTGTCTTTTTGCATCACGGCATACCTGGCCGTTCTCGCCATTGAATACATTCCGATCATCCTGGAGAACCCGGAGCTTGACAAGATCAAGGAACTGCGCCTTTTCGGGCACAACCTGCACGGCATCATGGGCGTCTTCGCAGCCACTGGAACGTTTCTTTCTTTCTTCCACCAGGGCTCGCTGGGCGGGCTTTTCGGGGTCATGTACGCGAGGCCTTTCGCCGCCCGCGACGGGTTCTACGTCTGGCCGTGGACGTTCTTTCTCTTTATCCTCTCGGCCATTGCAGCCGGACCGGCCTTCACCATTCTGTGCACAAAGCTCACCGAGAAGATCTCGCGCAAACGCCTTGTGCCCGACCGGGCTTACCAAACCCTGGCCAAGATTTCGGGCTGGCTGCTGTCCCTCTATATCGTGCTCAAGATCGCCGATACGCTCGTATGGATCTTCGGCGGGGTTCCACGGGCCGGGCTCACCTTTATGGACTTTTTCAGGGAGGGACCTTATGGGGTCTGGCTGCTGGTTGCGGAGATCATCGTTTTCGGACTGGTCCCCGCCATTATCCTGATCAACCCGAAGGCCAGACAGAACGAAGGATGGCTGATCACCGGATGTCTCATGAACTGCACCGGCATTGTACTGAACCGTTTCATATTTACGGTTGTCACCCTGGCCATCCCCGTCATGCCCTTTGAAAAATTCGTAAGCTATCTGCCCACATGGCAGGAGTGGGGCATCTCCATGGCGGTGATCGGCTACGGATTCCTGCTCTTCTCCCTTTCTCACAGATATCTGCCGCTTTTTCCCAGGGAGAAGGAGCTGAATCCCGTTACAACGGAATAGCACCAATCCGGCTCTGTAGGAGACAAAGACCATGTTCCCTTTTTGTTTCGAGTGGCAGTGGAATGCAGACCACTACATTTTTCTCGGACTGCTGTATCTGGTTCTCATCATTATTGGAACCGGAATCGGCATCACGGTCGTCAAGACCGCACTCCAAGTGCTTGGTTTCATGAGGGAAAGACACTTCTAGGAGGCTGTTGGAAAACACCCATCTGCGGCGTTGGCCTTGACCTGTGTCACTGCGGCGTACTGTAGTATGCCTCATTCCTCAGGTCTGGGGAATCCTTGCATCTGGATATTTTGCAACAGCCTCCAGTAATGCCCTACCGTCAAATTTCAGATGTGCTTGGATCCGAGGGCGCAAAATCCCATGCCGATGCCGGGAAACACCGCAGAAAAGAACCCTTCGAGAAATGTTTTCGCGTCATGCAGAGTCAAGATCTGGAAAAGGAAACATTTCAACGCAGGAGAAGGAGTAAAATCTGGGGCTGACCCAGGCTCGCCTTCTTTCAAAGTGAGACCACCGTATCCCGTCGCCAGTGCTGGTCGTCTTTTTCCGGATAATCCAGGTTGTAATGGAGGCCGCGGCTTTCTTTCCTGAGAGATGCGCAACGAATAATCAATTCGGCTACCTGCGCGATGTTTCGGAGCTCCAGCAGGTCCCTCGTCACGAGAAAGTTCCAATAGTACTCCCGAATCTCGTCCTGGATAATATCCACCCTGGACTTGGCCCGTTCCAGCCGCTTATTGGTCCTCACGATCCCCAC
>CAYVUX010000204.1:0-6514 GCA_964455075.1 uncultured Desulfobacteraceae bacterium
CACAATCCCATAGGATTAAACTGGGCAACAGATCTCAACGTATAGTATTTGCCCCGATGAGAATAGCTACTCAAATACTCCAACTGGGCCAACTTACGAAAGATCGTACAGCGAGCCGGATTGCCCAGTTCCGCCTGAAGCTGGTCAAAGGTCGCGATTTTATGGGTTTCAAGGAACTCCTCGATAGCCTGTATGGTATATTTTGTCGTGTTCATAATGAGACTATTAGCCCATTTAAAACCATTTGTCAAGGCCAATGGTCTCAAAAAGTAACTACCAGCGAAAATATGCATATTAAAGGCTATCGATTACGCTGGTTAATAAGCTGGACTTTCCAATATGATACAGTTGGCCCTCATAAATGGTATTTTATTTTTGAGTGAGCCCTAAGCCGTTCGAAACGAGCCATCATTCGCTACATTTTAACATTTCCGCGCGAGATATATTCTCTTCACCGGATATTTATAAACGAGGGCGTTGATGTTGTACATTGCAACAGCGCCCGCCAGTTCAAAGGTGTACTGGCCGGTCGTCTTGCCGGGAAAAAAGTAATCTGGCATCTTCAGGATACTTGGAATCCAACGATTATTAGGGTTCTGTTTTTCTGCTTTGCACCTTTAGTGGATGCATTTATTGCTGCAGGCCAGAGGGTAAAAAATTACTATCTTCCCGGATGGGCTTCCAAAGCAAAACCAGTTAAGATTATACAAGCTCCTGTTGATACAGCCGTTTTCGATCCTCACAAGGTTCAGCCCGATGAGCGCATGCTCCGAATGCCTGGGATCAATACTGTGTCGGTTGGAAACATTAATCACGCCAAAGGATTTGAATTCTACCTTGATTCAGCAGCACTTTTTATTAATGCAAATACTCCGATAAAATTCTGGATTGTCGGGTCATGTTTCGAGAACCAGAAGCTATATTATGGTAAACTGCAACAGCTCGCATCACGGCTGCCAGAGGGCTCTTTTGAGTTCTACGGACCGTCCGATGACATCCCCTCCATTCTGAAGGCCGCTGATATTTATGTCTGCAGCTCAATCCATGAGGCCTCCCCCATTTCCGTCTGGGAAGCCATGTCCATGGAGAAAGCAATCGTATCTACAGATGTTGGAGATGTGAAAGAGTTCATTAAAGATGGAGTGAACGGCTTTATCGTACCGCCTGCAGATCCCAACGCCCTGGCTGAGAAAATACAAATACTCATTGACGACGCTGAACTTCGTGCGGAATTTGGTAGCAGAGCCAGAGAAACGGCTGTCAACCAACTGGACATATCCATATGCGTGCGAAAACACATCGAGGCGTATAAAGAGGTATTACAGAGTTAATCTGGAACTTCCGTGACAGGATTCTTTACTTTGCTCCCTAAGGAAATATTTAAACATCTTCGCTGTCCACTTACCGAGCAGGAACTACGAATGGCTGACGATGATTTGGTTCGGGGGCTTGAGGAAAAGCGATGTAGAGGCAGTCTTTATCGAAAAAGTGGGAAGAAGGTTGAGATGGAGATGGAAGCCGGCCTGCGGACTGAGGATAATAAAACATTTTATCCCATTTTGGGAGAAATCCCTCAATTGCTTGCTCCTGAAGGGATTTGCATAGATAGGGACACCCAACATCGAATTTCTATCAATAGAATCCAGTATAAAGAGCCCTATGAGGAGATGGCCACCTATGATGAAATCTCCAGTCATTATCTCAAATCCGATGATATAGATAGTGCACTTGGCGAAGGCATAAGTAACGCTTTTTTCGAAAATAAATTCGACAGATCAACCTTTCCTGAACCCGTCGGAATATGGCTGGATGCCAAGGGATGCGCCACAGCCCAGGAAGAGGCTTACAGGCATTTGACCCCCCTTAGCGGGATGCGTGTGCTTCAGCTCGGTGGGCACGGCTCCCACCTGGTCAAGTTTCTGATGGCCGGAGCGAGAGAGGCCTGGCTGGTCTCGCCGATGCTGGGGGAACTAATCAGAGCCAGGGCTCTTTGCCGCAAATTCGGGTTGGAAGAGAGCCTGGTCACCCTACAAGGCATCGCTGAAGAAATACCAATTCAAAATGCCTTTCTTGACCGAATCTATTCGGGTGGGTGCCTTCATCATACGCAGATTGAAATGGCAGCGCCGGAGATACGACGAATACTCAAGCCGGGCGGGAAAGCATCCTTTGTTGACCCGGTCATGACTCTACCCTATCGCATGTTTATCCGGCCCTTTTATTCTCAGGGAATCGGTAGAGTGGACAACGCAAAATGCACCCCGATCAATCCAAACAAAGTTGACCGATTTCTGGAGCAATTTAACCGCAGCAGATGTTTTCGCTCACGCACCTTTGTTCACTTTCCGCTAATTCTTGCTACCCGGTATTTGGATTTAAACTTGAGCATCCCGACCATCCGCCTTTTTGAAAAGGTCGATCATCAATTGGGCAGGCTCATTCCGTTTGTTCGCAAGAACTTTTCCCCGATTGCCACCATCTGCGTAGAGAAGTAAAATTCTTATGAAGCAAGTCATCCAAAACTACAAAAGCGGCAAAGTCGATTTTCCCAATGTACCCTACCCCGTCTGTCCTTCCTCCTCGGTTTTGGTACAAAACAATTGCTCTGTGATCAGCATCGGTACCGAAAAGTCCATGATTGAACTGGGCCGAAAGAGTCTCCTTGGCAAGGCCAGAAGCCGGCCTGATCTTGTGAAGAGGTTTATGGAAAAGGCCAGGAACGAGGGATTCTTAAAGACCTTTCAATCCGCCCAGAGGCGTTTGAATGAGGCCATGCCCCTGGGGTACAGTTCTTCCGGCAAAGTCGTCCAAGCGGGTTCAGATGTCTCAGGTTTTAGCCCGGGCGACGCAGTGGCCTGCATCGGGGGCGGCTTCGCCTCTCATGCAGAGTACATCGCTGTTCCCGAAAATCTCTGCGCCAAAGTGCCGGAGGGCGTACGAATGGAGGAGGCATCCTTTGGCATGCTCGGGATCATTGCCATGCACGCCTTACGCTGCGCCGAGTGCAGCCCTGGTGAGAGGGTGGCGGTTATGGGGCTTGGGCTGCTCGGGCTCATCCTCGTTCAGCTGCTCCAAGCGTACGGATATCAGGTGGTGGCGACCGATCTCGATGAAGGAAAACGGTGTCTTGCAGAGGATTTAGGCATTAGATACTGTCCTCGTCCCAAAGACTTTGCTTCAACCTGCGAGCAAGTTTCCGGCGGCGCGGGAGTCGATGCAGTAATCCTGGCGGTGGCCACCAAATCCGATCAGCCGATTCACGAAGCGATCAAAGTGTCCCGGCTCAAAGGCAGAATTGTGCTTATGGGCGTGGCCGACACGCACCCGCATCGCAACGACCTGTGGGAAAAAGAGATTTCTCTGCTTGTTTCAAAGGCCGGCGGGCCCGGCATCGGCGACCCCGTATTTGAGATCATGGGCATCGACTACCCATTAGAGTATGTCCGCTGGACGGAAAAGAGAAACTTGGAAGAATTCCTCCGCCTGCTGGCTGACAAACGCATCGCAATTGAACCTTTGATAACCCACAGGTTTGAATTTCACAACGCCCTTTCGGCGTATGAACAACTGCTTTCCGGCCGTTTGGAGCCTGTACCGATTGGAGTCATTTTTGAATACAATGCCGGAAAGACTCCACAACACAGGGTTGAGCTTAAGGATCCTCTTCCTCGAAGGGAGGGATCTCTCACTTTAGGCGTGGTCGGAGGAGGGATGTTTGCGAAAACGACCATGCTGCCTGTATTAGACCGTACACCGGAGATCACCCTCAGGGAAATCTGCACGACCAGAGGAATGACCGGCAGGCACGCTGGAGAAAATTACGGCTTCGAACGCTGCGGAACGGATCCGGACGGCCTTTTGGCTTCGGAAGATATCGAAGCTGTAATGATTCTCACACAGCACAAAGACCATGCTCATCTCGTGACAGAGGCGTTAGCCCAGGGCAAGCATACCTTTGTAGAAAAGCCGCTGTGTGTCAGCCACGAGCAGCTTGATGGGCTTCTGAAAAACTTCGCAAACCTAAGAAAGCCTCCGGTCCTATTTGTCGGGTATAACCGGCGTTTTTCTCCACTGGCGGACAAGCTCAAGGTGCAGTTCGAAAATCGCCATGCCCCGCTGGTCATGCAGTACCGGGTCAATGCTGGATTCCTGGAGCCGAGCCACTGGATCTTTTCTCCAGAAAACGGCTGCGGACGGATTATCGGCGAAGCATGCCACATGGTTGATTTTATGATTTACCTGACAGGCAGCCTCCCGGTGCGGGTGAATGCTGAGCGGGTAGGAGGCGGAAACGGAAACATAGTCCCAAATGACAATGCTGTGATTACTTTGCGTTTTCGAGACGGCTCCATCGGATCCATAACCTACACGGGTTCTGGTGATCGAAGCCTGAACAAAGAGCGGCTGGAAATCTTCTGTGAAGGAAAGTCTGCGGTGTTGACGGATTTTCGCGAACTCGAGATTTTCCAAAACGGGAAGAAAAACAAGACGAAGCTCAGAAATGCCGACCTGGGATATACGCAGGAGGTCAAGCACTTTGTGCAGGCAGCAAAGGGAAAAGAGCACTCTCGATTGACCCCGGAAGAAATATTCTACTCCACGAGAGCTGTTCTCTGTGCGCATGATTCGCTGGATACCGGGGAGCCCAAACAAATAAGAATATAACAATTGATCGCAACGGTTGATGATCATAGGGTTCTCGTTATGACAGGCAATTCATATCACACATAGAGCATGCTCATGAAGATCCTGATCATCACCAATTCCTATCCCCCGGAGATTCGCTCCACCTCCCATCTGATGTACGAAATGGCCACGGAAATGCGGTTTCTCGGACACGAGGTGACCGTGCTTACCTCCTTTCCGGGCTACAACCTGGCCGAGGGGGTGAAGCGTGAAGCCATACCCCGTGTCGCGGAGGAGGACGGCGTTCTGGTTCTGCGGGCGAAAACCATGCCGCTTAAGAAGGTAAGCTACGTGAGGCGCGGGCTTGCGGAAATCGCGCTTCCGTGGAACCTCTGGCAGCTCCTCAAGCGTCATGCCAAAGGGTTTGATGCAATATGGGTGTTTTCCCCGCCCTTGACGCTTGCCCTCCTGGCGGGATGGCTCAAGAAGAAATACAAGGCAACGCTCCTCATGAACGCGCAGGATATTTTCCCCCAGAACGGCATCGACCTGGGAATCATCACCAATCCACTGGCCATCTTTTTTTACGAGCAAATGGAGCGATGCGCATACAAAAATTCGGATCTCATCCTGGTGCATTCGGACAAGAACAAAGAGTTTCTGGTCAAAAAAAAGAGGGTGCCTCAGTCCAAGGTGGTGATGCAGTACAACTGGGTGGATTTGCAGCCCTTTGATCAGGCAATTCGTACAGGACGTTTCCGCCAGGCCTACGGACTCGCCGGGCAAGTGGTGGTCCTCTTTGGGGGCGTGTTTGGGCCGTCTCAAGGGCTGGAGGCGATCATCCGGGTTGCGGAGCATTTTAAAAACGATGCCGATCTCGCGTTTCTTCTGGTGGGCGACGGAACTGAAAAGGCCAAGCTGGAAGCGATGGTCAGAGACAAAGGTCTCAAGAATGTAATCTTCAAGCCCTTTGTTTCCAAGGAGGAGTACCCTGCCCTGGTCAAGGACGCGGACATCGGGCTGGCTTGCCTGGCCCCTCAAGTCAAAACCCCGGTGGTTCCCGGCAAAATCCAAGGCTACATGGCCGCAGGCGTTCCGATTTTGGGGATTTTGAACAAAGAGAGTGACGGCCACGTCCTGGTCAGGGAGGCCGGCGCCGGAAGGACTGTAAATGCAGGGGATACGGAAGGGGCCATTCGCGCCTTGGAGGAACTGAAAGCCGACCCAGGGCTTCGGAAAGAGCTCGGCCGGGCCGGGCATGCGTATGCCATGAAGAACCTGGAAAAATCCGCCAGCATTCGGAACATCCTCGACTTGATCCGGCGGAAATCCGCTTAGGGTTTTTGCGGCCTTGGAGTAGCCGGCGGCCGGCGGCAGCACTTTCTTCCGCATTTAATTCATCCGATTCCCCAACAGCATTATTTGCGCCTCTCATAAAAGCAAAAAGACACAAAAAGGAGTGTAAACGTGGCAGATCATGAAAAAAGAATCCTCGATGTTGAAGATTATATGAGCCGCCTCGATCTAGACCGAGGAATCCGGGATTACTATCAGGGCCGGACCGTGCTTGTCACGGGCGGAGCGGGGGCCATTGGCAGCAACCTGATCATTGCTCTCGCCAGGCTGGTGGGCAGAGAGGGGAAAGTCATCGTACTCGACAACCTGTCAGCCATCAAAGTCAAGGAGCCCTGGAACGTGGCCCCGCTTCCCAACATTATGTTTGTTTACGGCGACGTGCGCAGCGACGTGGATCTGAAAAGGGTCTTCAAAGAGGACCCGAGCATTGTCTTTCACCTCGCCGCCTTTTTTGCCAACCAGAACTCCATTGATTACCCGGAGGTCAGCGCCGAAGTGGCCAAAGATTCAAAGGCCCAGGCTGCGTTTTTGA
>CAYVUX010000205.1:0-6504 GCA_964455075.1 uncultured Desulfobacteraceae bacterium
AGAAGCCCAGCCCGCGCAAGGCGGAGCAGGAACAGTTCCCTTTTATGAACGAGGCGGGGGCTTTCAAGCTTCCCTCCCTGGATCTGTTGAACGATCCGCCCAAAAGGCCGAACACCGACATCCACAGGGAAAGCCTTGAAATGAACGCCCGCAGGCTCGAGAGGAAACTCGGGGACTTTGGAGTGGAAGGGGAAGTCATTGAAATTCTCCCGGGCCCGGTGATCACCATGTACGAATACAAGCCCGCTCCCGGGGTAAAGATCAGCAAGGTTGCGGGCCTTTCCGACGACCTGGCCCTGGCCCTGAGAGCTCCGAGCATACGAATCGTAGCCCCGATCCCGGGAAAGGCCGCTATCGGCATTGAAATCCCGAACAATCAGCGAGAAATGGTCTTCCTCAAAGAGGTGTTGGAGAGCCCCGCCTACAAAGAATCAAAGCACCAACTGCCCATTGCCCTGGGAAAGGACATCACCGGGGGGCCGGTCATTGCGGACCTGGCCAAGATGCCCCACTTGCTGGTGGCGGGCGCCACGGGTTCGGGAAAGAGCGTCTCCATCAATACCATGATCAACAGCCTGCTTTTCAAGGTCTCGCCGGACATGGTGCGGTTTCTCATCATGGACCCCAAGCGAATCGAACTCTCCGTGTACCAGGATATCCCCCATTTGCTCCATCCCGTGGTCACCCATCCAAAGGAGGCTACGAAGGCCCTTCGGTGGGCGGTGGACGAAATGGAAAGGCGTTACATGCTCCTGTCGGACAAGGGATTCCGCAACATCAATACATACAACCGCAAAATCCTGAAGGAGGGAAAGGACGCCGGCGCCCCGGAGGACGACGCCGCGCAAAAGGTGCTGCCATACATTATCCTCATTATTGATGAACTTGCGGACCTGATGATGACATCGGCCAGAGAAGTGGAGGAGGCCATCGCACGCCTTGCACAGATGGCCCGTGCCGCCGGCATACACCTGATCATCGCCACGCAGCGTCCCTCCGTAAATGTGCTCACCGGGATTATCAAGGCCAATTTCCCTGCGCGCATCTCCTTCCAGGTGTCCTCAAAAGTAGACTCGAGGACCATCCTCGACGGCATGGGAGCAGAAGCCTTGCTCGGGGAGGGTGACATGCTGTTCATGCCGGCGGGGGTGGGAAGGCTCATGAGAATTCACGGCGCATACCTGTCGGAGGAGGAAGTAAAGCGCGTGACCGACTTCCTGCGAAAGCAGCGCACGCCCGACTATGACGAAACCATTCTTGCGGATATGGTGGAAGAGGGAAGCGCGGAGGAAGCTCTCGAGGAAAAGGACAAGAAGTACGACGAAGCGATCGAGCTGGTGCTTAAGACGGGCCAGGCGTCCATTTCCATGTTGCAGAGAAAACTGCGGGTTGGCTATAATCGCGCTGCAAGGATGATCGAGACCATGGAAAGAGAAGGTATTGTGGGCCCCTCGGACGGGGTTCGACCGCGGGAGGTGTACGGGAGGAATGGCACATAGTTCCAGGTTCATTCTATGCGCGCTCGTGCTGATGGGGCTCGTTTTCCTTTTTCTCCAGCCCAGGGCCTTTTCAGCCGACGATGCGGAGGCGGTTCTAAGGGGCGTGCAGGAAAAATACGGCGCTCTTCCAGGCCTCGGCGTTTCCTACACCCGCGAGGTGATTACCCGAAGCATGTCCGCCTTAGGCGGGCAGCTCCGGGGAGATTCGGCGTCCGGAAAGATCTTTTTCAAAGCTCCTGAAAACGTGAGGCTTGAGCAAAAACATCCGCGAGAGGAGAGGATCGTGTCGGACGGTGAAGTCCTTTGGTGGCACATCCCTTCCGAAGAGAAGGCCTACCGGTACTCCGCAGACAAATTTGGAAAGGAGATCGGACTGCTCGCCGACGCCCTCAGGGGACTCCGGGAGGTGAAAAAGGATTTTCATGTGACGCTCATCGATCACTCCGGGGAAGGCGATGCCGGCGTGGAACTGAGGCCGAAAACCGAGTGGCAGGAAATCGACCGCATCGTGGTTCGGGTCGGCTCCGAAGGCGTCATTGAAAAAGTGGAAATCCGCAACCAGCTGGGTTCCACCACCCGATTCGCCCTGGGCCCACCCGAAAGAATAGATGATTTTGCCGAGGGTTTCTTCCGATTCCAGCCTCCATCGGGTGTGGAGGTGGAGGTCTCCCCGTGACCGACGGAAAGGCCATGAGGATAGGAGACACCCACCGGAACGAGAGTCTTGAGGTCGGGTTCGATCCCGATAGCGATTTCGATTTCGATTAAACCAGGCTTCCTATCGGGTCATGAGCCTGGATACCAGCCGCCCCACCCGCTTCAGGCTTTTTAGGTTGTCCGCCGGGAGGAAGTGATCCACGTAGGGAAGCGCGATCCTCATCCCCTGACAGAGAGGATCGTATTCCGGTTTGCCCGCCAGAGGATTCAGCCAGATCACGCAGTACGCTTTCCTCCTCAAAGCGGCCATTTCCCGCTTCAAGAGCTCTTTTCCTCCGAGGTCCCAGCCATCGCTCAGGATGATCACCACCGTCCTTCGCGTGAGGAGCCTTCGACCCTCCCTTTCGTTGAGCTGATGAAGAGAATACCCGATCCGGGTTCCCCCCGACCATTCCGGGAAGTCCCGGGCCATGCGTTCGAGGGCCTTGTCTATGCTGAGATGCCGAACCAGCGACGTGACCGAGCCAAGACTTGTGGAAAAGACAAAGACTTCGGTGCCGGGCCCCGCGCCTCGCAGCCCGAGCAGGAACGGCATTACAAACCGGGCATACCGATCCATGGATCCGCTCACGTCAGCGAGAATTAGCAGGCGTTTCAGGCGCTTCTTTTTCTCCGTGAAGGAAACCTCGAAAGGCGTTCCACCGGTCTTGACACTTCTTCTGAGAGTCCTCGAAACATCCAGACGTCCGGGTTTCTTGCCTCTTTTTCTTCTGCGGGACACCTGGACCCGGAAGGGCTCAATGAGCTTCTTCAGCGCCAACCAGGCCGCCTGAACATCGGTCGCTTTATAGCGGCCCAAGTCCTTCTCCTCCAGCATGGACACGGGGCTATAGGTGGCCCCTTCCAGCCGGCCCTTTTCCTCCCGGTGCTCGGTCGTGGACGCTGTAGCGGAATCCACATCGGACACCTTCTCGCGCATGGAGGGCTTGGATCGTTCCTTTTGCCGCTTCCCTTCCCCTTCATCCCGCCTTGAATCCGAATCCCCCTCTTTTCCCCAGAACTCCTCAAACAGACCGTCAAACTGTTTCCACTCCAGATCGTTCGAGACCAGATTCCCTCGCAAAGCCGCGAGAAAATCTTCTTTCTCCGCAAGGTCGATCTCTTCGAGGCTCCGGAGTGCGTCGTGCACACCGCTCTGGAATACCCGGAAACCGCGGAATTTCAGGAAATCGGCGAACCGGATGACCCTTGCCGTCAATCCGGGCTTCCTTGCCTCATTCCGGGGAAGCGTCGTCATGATATGGAAAACCTCCTGGATCCGGTGGGAGACCCGGTTTATTCCAGGTACCCGCTCCTCTGTTCCGGGTTTGCCCACACCTCCTCTCTGAAGGTTTTCATGTCCTCCCGATACTTGAGGATGCATCCCAGGGTCTCGACAACAATCTCCTCGTCCAGGTAGGATCGGTGCATGGCGGCCAGGGCCTGCGCCCAGTCGAGCGTTTCGGAAACGCCCGGCTTCTTGAGGAAGTCCAGCTCCCTGATCTTCTGCATGAAGGCCGTGACCTGCCTGGCCAGACGCTCTTCAATCTCCGGGAGCTTCAGGGTAACGATCCGGTACTCCTTTTCAAAGGAGGGATATTCGATCCAGTGGTAGAGACACCTGCGTTTGAGCGCGTCATGAACATCCCTGGTCCGGTTGGAAGTGACCACGACCATCGGTTTCTGTTTTGCCTTCATGGTCCCGATTTCGGGGATCGTAATCTGGAAGTCCGAGAGAACCTCAAGCAGAAACGCCTCGAACTCCTCGTCCGAGCGGTCGATCTCGTCAATGAGAAGAACCGGGGACTTCTCGTCCGCCCTCAGGACGGCCTCGAGCAGCGGGCGCTTGACCAGGAACTTCGGGCTGTAAATGATCTGCTCAATCTCCTCCTTCTCCCTTCTGCCCTGTTCTTCAAGCCTGATGTGAAGGAGTTGTTTCGGATAGTTCCACTCATACAGAGCCGTGGAGGCATCCAGCCCCTCGTAGCACTGAAGCCGGATCAGATCGGTTTTGAAAAGACGAGCCAAGACAATGGCCACCTCCGTCTTTCCGACACCCGGTTCTCCTTCAAGGAATATCGGCTTCTGGAGACGGTGAGCGAGGAACAGGGAGGTCGCCAAGGACCTGCCCGCCACATAGCCGTCCTCCTTTAATGCGGTGATCACGTGTTCAATGGAATCGAATCGCACGGTCAAAATCGTCTCCTCCTCCGCGCTCTATTGCAGGATGCTTCCCATTTTCCGCCAAGATCCGTCCTTTCCCGTCAACCTCCAGCCATCCCGAATGCGGACTCCCGAAGGAACAGGTTTGTGCGAACACCAGGCGGCTCCGTGGCGGGCCTTTGACTCCCTTTTCGCAAATCCCCGTCTTCGTCGGGGGGGAGCATATCCCAGGGCCGGATGGTTCGCGCGCAAGCCCGGAACTGCACGCGGCTCAGAATGATTTCTGCACAGAATCCTCGTGTCGGAAAGCTTGAGGACGAAACACGCAGCGCCGGCTGCGTCCCTGGCTCTACCCGCAGCAAGGATGCCCGGGAAGGCCCCGACAGATCATTCCGCTTTGAAAAGCCCTCGTCACTGTGATATAAGCACACGGAAGAAGGAAGAGGGAATCGTATGAAATCGTCAAAGAAAAACGCTCCCACCGCCATGGACCGGCGCCTGGCCGAACTCGAAGAGACGGCCGCTCAGAGGCACATTGAAGTGCACTACGATCTTCTCCAGGCCGCGGGGCTGAAACTCAAGGACGGAATCTGCAAGATTAACGGGCAGCTCCATATTTTTATCGACAGGCGGAAATCCACGGCGGCCAAGGCGGAGACACTTCAGAAATTCCTGGAAAACCCTCTTCCCGATGACATCCCCTCGAATCCATAAGGCCGTTCCCCGTCAAGCAATCAATGATAAAAGCTCGTTACGCGTAGCAGGCGGCATGGGAAAAGTCAACACCGGAGCCCCGGGACGCCGCCGCCTTCGTTTTTTATCCAATCTGCAGGAGACGCTCATAAATGTCGAAAGACATCTCCGAAGTCGGCACTCCTCCCCGTGCCGACTCTGGAATGCCTACGAGGCTTCCGGCGAACCAGACTGTGTCGCAATTCGAAAAAAACGTCATTCCGGACGAGCGACGCGAAGCCTAGAGAGATCCGGAATCTAGAAAAAGGGCATCATATCGTAAACTTCTGGATCCCGGCTCGCGCCCCGCTTCACGGGACCTGGCCGGGATGACGGACTGCGACACAGCCTCGAACGCAGAGATCCACACCGTCAGCTGCTGCCCGTTACACGACTGAAGGACACCGAAAAATCCCCGGATATCCAGCGCATTTTTCTGCGGCCTGCGCGAAGCTTTCTTGATCTCCTGCGGCAAACCTGCTAATAGATGATCGTTAGAGATTACCGCCCATTCTAGGGTCGCCCCCCCGCTTTCACGACCGCCCGCAACGAACAGGATGACTCGATGACGGAGAAAATCTTCTTAACGGAAAACAAAACAGTCACGACCACGTGCCCACGGTGCGGAAAATCCAAGACCGCGGACGCCTCGCCGTACTGTGCAATCGACAAGCCGGTGAGGCTGAAAATCAACTGCTCCTGCGGACACCAGTACCCGGTCTTCCTGGAGAGGCGGAGGCACTACCGAAAGGCCGTTGATCTGAGGGGAAGCTTTTTCCATAAAGCCTACAACGGCATCGTCACACAAGGCGGCATGACCGTGAAGAATTTATCCCGGAACGGCGTCAGGCTGAGGTTGGACATGGACCAAAATATTCGCGTCGGCGACAGCGTTTTTGTGGACTTCAATCTTGACGATTCCGCCAGGTCAAAGATCAGGAAGGAAGTCATCGCAAGACATAAGCGCGGGTCTATCGTCGATGCCGAGTTCGCCTCGGTGAGTGAGGGCGATCCCTCAGATCGGGCTCTCGGGTTTTACCTATTCAATTAGCGGACAACCACCAATAAACCCCCGCAATAAACCAGGGAGAAACTCTCTGTCCCCCGACGGACGTCTCAATCGGCCGACAGGACCCTCTCGGCGCGATCGGTCGTACGTGTCGATTCGACCTTCGGCCGGTGATTCCCTACGAATCGCGATCCGTCTTCTCGAGGTCGCGGACCGGCAGCACCCGGGCGTCCAGGGGACCTCCTTTTGGACTCCAGTAAAGCCTGCCGAACGTGAAATCAAAATTGGCCGCCTGGGAACCGCTCGTCTCGGACGCCCACACCCATATATTCGAGATTCCGATGAGTTCCGTTACATGATAGCCGTACCGGTTCTTGCCGGCCGCGTCATACAGAGACTGGAGCT
>CAYVUX010000206.1:0-6498 GCA_964455075.1 uncultured Desulfobacteraceae bacterium
CGCCTTAAGATTCTCATTCAATTCGCTCAAATTTCGTCCAAGACCAAGCTATCCGGTTGATTTGCAACGATAATCATATAAATATTAACCGTTTTCAACCCATAAACCACCTGTTTTATTCCAAAGTCTCCATCGAGGCACAAGATTGCACAGGATAAGAATTGGTTCATCCGGACTTTGCGTCCTTTTAGAATTCGGACAGATTTTAAAGGGGGGGGACGTTCCGGTTTTTGCCCGCTCTTTCTGTTGCTCGTCATTCCGGCGTATCCCGGATCTGAGTCCGGGACTGGCGCCGGAATCCGTCCGCACTTTTCCTCGTCATTCCGGCGGAGTGAATCCTCAGGCCGGAATCAGAATGCCACGATTTCTCATTTTTGCCCTTTCAAAGATATGAGTTCCCGAAAACCGGATGAAGCATAAATCCATCACGTGGCACTGGTCAGTTTCCAGGCCAGAAATGAGAATTCTGCCGTACGTAGAAGGAGATCAAGGGATTGGGCGGAAGTCCGCCTGAGGTGGATTGCACAACCAATCCTGCAGATCGACGCAGATATTGGGAGAAAGGGCCATTTAGAGCTTTTCTTCCCTCACGAATTGAATTCTCGAGGCAACGTCAAAAAAGAAATCCCGTGACCAAATGGACAGATTCTCAGGCTTCCTGACAAAAGGTTCCACCTCCTTGCGCGCCTGTTCCAAATCTACCGTGTTTATGACCTTCTCAAGCCTTTCTTTGAACCTCTCGGAGGTCAGCGGGCCGGCACCCTCCCAGTGTCCGGTTTGACGCATCCGCTGCTCCAGGTGGAACAAATTCAGTTCAGGATAATTTGCAGCGTACCAGACAAAGTCGTACCAGTCTCTTCCTTTGACACGGCTTTTCCATTTTCGACAGAGGATGGCGTGCATCTTGTCTGCGAACAGATCCCGAAGTACAAAAGCCCTCACCGCAAACGGTAGAGGTTGCAGGAGATACCGAGTCTGCGTCGAGAAACCCGCAGGCGGATCCGTATCCACCTCCAGCTTGATCTTCAAAATCTGTCCTTTGGGTGTCGTTTTGAACACAGCGTCTTCGGCGCCGATGAGAACCAGTTGACTCCGGGTATTCGCCTTGAGAAAGGCCGATCGGATGGGTGTTCTTCCCGACTTCTCGATTTCTTCGATTCGCGCGTCAATGCCGAACGCCTCAATCTCCCTTTGCAGGAAATTCATATAGGCGCCCAGGTTGAAATCATCAGTCGGCTCCAAGAGCGAAAAATCCAGATCCTCCGAAAACCGGTCCAGTCCATAGAGTACGCGCAGGGCACTGCCACCATAGAAGGCTGCCTTTTCAAAGAATTTGCCGCGCCACAGCCCCAGAAGCGCGACCTCTTGGAGGATCTCCCGCAAAGCATTGACATAGTCATTAAACCCCTGGCAATTGTACCGGGAGAGCATTCGGGAGACAGCTTCATGCATAGTGCTTTTCCTTTTCCTTCTGCCGGGTTAGCCGACGTATTAGGCTGGGGAGGAGTCTTATCTTCCGTGATCGGTAGCCTCTGGCCATTTGGTCAAGCGCTTCTGCGTTAAGTTCCCTTATGGCCGAGGGTTCGATGCGCAGACTGCTTTGCAGGTAATCCTCGAGCTCCCTCTGTGTAGTGATGCCTACACCCCGTGCATCATAAAGCTTATCGGCGACCGCCTTTTCCGGGGTTGCCATGAGAAAATGCCGTCCGTCGCCTGTCTCCATCTGGTCCATTCCCTGAGGGAACACCTCCACCGGGACTGGCCGATAGGTGAACAAACCAACCGGTGTTTCAAACCGCCGAACTCGGCCAACAGTTACAGAAGTTACCGCGTCAACTCGCTCTGGGATAAGACCGTGGTAGCGTAATGCGTAGTCTAATGATATGTAGGACGGGCCGTAGATGAGATTGGCCAGAATCTCGCGCGAATATGGCTTCCGCCTGTATTCCTCTCCAAAAACATAAAGCCCCTTCTTTACGCGGATAATCTTGCCCTTCCGGAGTAATTCCGAAATCCTGTCCCTCGGGTAAGAGTAGCCTTCGAGGCAGGACAGCAGCGTCTGGTAATCAAATTCCTCCTCGGGTATTCTTCTTCTGATTTTCTCGATCAAAGCTCCGACTCCGGTGGCTGGCAATGTATACTTGGTTTGACCTTGGCCATAAAATAGCATTTTTTTACACATTATGTCGACAAAAAGCCGACATACTATGCAAAAAATGGTTCATCCGGACGTTGAGTACTTTTTAGAATTCGGATAGCTCTCAAAGAGGGCGGGAATGGATGCTTTTTTGCTCGCTCCTACAGGGACTCGAAAGCGCTTTTGTAGGAGCGGCGTCAGCCGCGAATCGAGAAATGTTACCAGGGCGGCTAAGGGCTTGACCATAAGATCTTTTCTACAAGCAGGCAACCCTGTTCATTCGCAACCGAAACCCGACTCAGTCACCCGGCCGGAGCTTGTTCGCGGTCAAGCCCGCTCCTACAGGATGGTCGCAGCATCTTCTTTCCAGAGCGGTGCCAGGCCAAAATCAGAATGCCACGATTTTTCATTCCTCATTCAAAGACATAAGGATGCAAAAACCGGATGAACCTCTTCGATTTGGCAACCATTAGGCATCCATTTTCCGGAAGGCCCTGATTTTTTCGTCAAACCACAAGATTCCGAACACAAACCGTCAACAGTTGAGGTCCCACCCCATCTTTAACCCCCTTCTCTACCCGGACTTTTCAAGGAGCCTGAGGAAAGCCCAGGCAGCCGGAGATAGGTCTTTACGGTTCGGATATCCGATGCCGAATTCAATAACGGGCGATCCCTCGAGGATTCGGACCAATTTAAAGGTGCCTGTTTCCAGTTCATCCTCCAAGGCACTCTGTTCCACAAAACCGATTCCGTAATCCTGCCGGACAAGCCTTTTCAAGACGGCAATACCCCCCGATTCCATTGCGATGAATGGAGTCACCTTGAATTTTCGAAGATATTCGAAAACCACCTCTCTCACCGCAGAACCCTCCCGCCTGGCGATCAACGGGATTTCGGACAGCTGCGTCACCGAGAGTTCCGAGCCCGGCAGGTGGACGCTCTTCGGAGAGGCAATCAGGACCAATTCGTCCTTCCAGATGACCTTGACCTTCAACCTGCTGCTGCTGGGCCTGTGCCGGATCACGGCGAGTTCATTTCTGTAGTCCTCGATGCTTTTGATCATATCCGCGTTGGATCCCTGATCAAGCATGATTTTGATGCCGGGATAGGTTTTCTTAAAATCGTCGATTAAGGGCAAAAGGCGTTTGAGGGGTATCTCCGGGCACCCGATGCGCAGCTCGCCGGACTTGCCCGTGGACACGTCCTCCAAAAACCCTTCCATCTCATGGATTTCTTGAAAGATCTTCTCCGCCTTTTTGAATACAACTTCTCCGGTATCCGTGGGCCGGATGGAGTTCCCATCCCGGACGAGCAGGCGGATGCCGACCGCTTCCTCCAGCTGCTTGACCTGCATGGTGACAGCCGGCGGGGTTACCATAAGCGCCTGGGCCGCCTTGGAGATGCTCCTCTCTCTTGCCGCCATATAGAAAGAACGCAGTTGATTCATGTTCAAGATCACGATTCGATCTCCATATCTTTTCAGAATATCTTAATCGTATTTCAATTTATTTGATTTGAAGTGTCAACCTGTTATTGCTACCGTCATATCCAAAAGGGTTTGGAATCAGCCCAATGGCAGAAAAAGCAGAGCCCTAAAATGGAAATCTTGGCACTCGGTTCACACCCTCATTCCGGCGGAACAGAATGCGTCCCAATACGCCATCGCGGGCAAGTCCCGTGAAACGGGACGCGAGCCGTGATCCAGAAAGAGAGGCAAGAGCTGTCCCAATTCTGAGAATTATTTGAATTCCCATGAAAAAAAAGAGGAGGATTTACCATGGAAATCTTAGAACACACATACGAATCGGTTAGATCCTACATTCCCCCGGACGCCATAACGCCGAGCCAAAACGTCGTACTTCGTAGACTGGGCGGCCTTCCAGCTTCGCCCGGTGTTATTGAGGGGCCATGCACAGTCGCAAGAAGTTTGAAAGACCTGCAGACATTACCCAACGGGGCGATTGTCGTATGTGAGGCCGCTCTGCCCGAGATCACACATTTCGTTCCGATACTGGGGGGATTGGTCGCCGAGCGGGGAGGCTCCCTGTCGATCGCTTCACGATATGCGAGGGAGCATGAAATTCCTGCTGTTTTTGGGGTAAGGGGTCTGATGGGGGCCGTTCAGAACGGCGATGTCATCCGGATGGACGCATCAACGGGTACCGTAGACATCATCGGCTGAACCGGGCGGGAGGGAATTCCCCGGTCTCCCCTCCCCTGCCCTCCCGCAGGGCGGGGACTGAGCCACCGAGAGGTAAAGCCGGCAACAGTTGGCGGGCGACTGCACTTGCTGCAAACGCACCTTTAGCAGCGGCCTTGCCCGCGAACCTTTCACCTTGTAGTTGCGGTCCGCTACGCGCAAGCAAACCCACCTTTACAGAGACCCCCTTGCCTCGTCGATAGAAGCGGACTTCCCCGGGAACCGCCCTGCGACGCCGGCTGAAGAATATCGTTCGCGGCTTGCGCCGCTCCTACAGAAATCATTCCGACCCTCCCGTGGGAGCGGGCTTGCCCGCGAAATCAGCAACATTGGGCGCCGAGTCTGCGAGAAATGCTACATATGTGATGCTATTGAATGCGAGTTGAACAGGCATACCGCGCGACTCCACACCACACGGCGCCAAAAAGGAAGACAGTCAACAGTTTCGGTTTGACCCCGGTTGGAAACACCCCGGCCGCAATTTCTTTGACAGGCGGCGGTTTTTCCATATAAAATGCTCAATCACATTTCCCGGACCCCTCTAATCGTCGGATGGCCTCAAATGGAGAAACCTTTCGGTGTCCTTGTTTGCTCCTGGTGGGACTTGAGGGCTTCTTCGCGATATGCGCCCCACCATTCTGGACCAAGCAGCAGTTTTCATTACGTAGAGCCTTCTAAAGGTCACGAGCATGAAATGCCCCCAATGCCGGCATGAAAATTCGGCTGACGCCAAATTTTGTAACGAATGCGGCAACAAGCTCGAAATTGCTTGCCTGAACTGCGGCAAGAAGAATCCGCCTTTTAGCAGGTTTTGCAGTGAATGCGGACACAACCTGGCTGCTCCTCCTGGGCAAGTCCCTAAAGAACTTACCTTCGAGGAGAAAATTTCCAAGATCCAAAAATACCTCCCTGAAGGCCTAACCCAAAAAATCTTAGCTCAACGGGATCGAATAGAAGGCGAACGCAGGCAGGTGACAGTCATGTTCTGCGATCTGGAGGGGTTTACCCCTCTTGTGGAGAAACTCGGTCCTGAAGAGGCCTACCGTATTATGGATCGAGTCTACGAGGTCCTCATCCACAATGTCCACGATTATGAGGGCACGATCAATGAAATGACCGGTGACGGGATTATGGCGATTTTCGGTGCACCCATTGCCGTGGAGGATGCACCGCAGCGGGCCATACGATCCGCCTATGCGATCCACCGGGAGATGACCAAATTCAGCCAGGGACTGGAATACGGGGAGAAGGACATCCCCCCGCTCAAGATGCGAATCGGCATTCATACCGGCCCTGTCGTGGTGGGGACGCTGGGCAACGACCTGAGGGTAGAGTTCACAGTCGTTGGAGACACAGTGAATCTTGCCTCAAGAGTGGAAAATCTGACGGAGCCCGGAACAACGAATGTCACGGAAGACACTTTCAGACTGACCGAAGGTCTATTCAGGTTTGAAGCTATTGGGAAAAAGCAGCTTAAGGGCATAAAAAAACCTGTCAGGATCTACCGCGTAATTGCTCTGAGCTCCGGAAGAACCCGATTTGACGTGAGTGCGGAACGCGGCCTCACGCCGTTCGTAGGTCGACAAAGGGAGCTTGAACTACTGCTCGATGGGTTGGAACGGGCGAAAACAGGGCACGGGCAAGCATTTTCAATTGTATCTGAGGCCGGGCTAGGCAAATCAAGGCTTTTATACGAGTTTAGAAAAAGCATTATCAATGAAGATCTCACCTTTCTGGAGGGCAAATGTCTGTCTTATGGGAGGGGGCTATCCTATCATCCCATTTCAGATATCCTGAGATCGAATTTCGACATACAGGAAGAAGACAAAGAGGCCGCGGTCCGGGACAAAGTCAGATCGGGTCTTTCCGCACTTGGAGCCGACGAGGCATCGATTTTACCGTACATCCTGGAACTCTTATCGGTCAGGGACAGCCGTATTGACAAGATGATGACCCCCGAACGCAGGAAAGATCACACTATAGCGGCATTAAAGCAGATTGTGCTGAGAGGTTCTCAGGTCAGGCCGCTGATCCTTGCAGTTGAAGACCTTCACTGGGCTGACAAGAGTTCAGAGGACGTCCTGAGAGCGCTTATACCCAGTATTCCGGGCGCAAGAGTCTTCCTGCTGTTTACCTATCGCCCGGAATTCGTGCCAACCTG
>CAYVUX010000207.1:0-6496 GCA_964455075.1 uncultured Desulfobacteraceae bacterium
CAAGCGCGGTGGTGTAGGGCAGCAGGGCCATGTTCCTGGCCCGCTTGATGGCCACAGTAAGCATCCGCTGGTGCTTGGCACAGTTGCCCGAGATTCTCCTGGGGGTGATCTTGCCCCGCTCGGTCGTAAAATACCGAAGCGTCTTGATTTCCTTATAATCGATGTTCAGGCTGCTGTCCGCACAGAATCTGCATACCTTCCTTCTATGATACGTCCGCCTGAAACGCTTTCTGCCTCGATCCACTGCCATGCTACACCTCTTTTTCCGTGATGTCTGTTTCTTCCGAGGTTCCGGTTTCTTCCTCGGTCTTCTCTTCGGAGGGCTCTTGTGCCCCCTTCAGCAGTTCCTCCGGATCGACGTGTTCAGCCAACTTAATAGTTTGATATTTCAGCACTGTTTCGTCAAGCCGCAAGTTCCGTTCGATTTCCGCAGACGTCCCGGGCCCTGCACAGTACTGCAAGAGGACATAGTATCCCTTATCGAACTTCTTGACTCTGTACGCCAGGGTCTTTCTTCCCCATTCCTCGCACTTGATGACACGTCCATTGTTCTTGTCTACAAGCTCGTTGACCTTGGCCACCAGCTTGCCGTAATCTTCCTCGGACAAGTCGGGTTTGGCCAGATAAAGGGTTTCATAGAATGTCGTCGCCATATTTGCGTGTTCTCCTTTCGGCCTTTTGACCCCTTTCGGGTCTTTTGTGATCCCCCGCCGGCGCAATGTGCGCCCCAGGGAACAAGGAGTAAAATCCAAAAAGTAATTTGTTTATCACCCTTCCATAAAAATGTCAATGACATGATTGACAGCCCGAGAGTCCGTCATGTACAACTAGGGCACATTCACCCGGGCGGGGGCGAGTCCGGTACCGCACGCCTTACTCCTCCCCGGGATATCCCGGCAACGCTGCGAGACCCTTGAAAAACCCCTGTTTTGCCCAATTTCAGCGTTGGGCTCGGACCTTAATCCTCGAAATACCAGAATGTATTCCTGCGGTTAACCTCCTCGCCCGCCTTGACCTTGAGACAAAATCCGACATTTTTCAAAGGTCTCGCTGCTTCAAGCATAGGAGCTCCCATGTGGCAAAAGGAATTGGAGGTTGGAAAAGCAGCCATCCAGGCGGCAGGAAACATTCTCAGCCGTCATCTGGGACAGTCAATCATATTATGAAAAAGGGTGAAATAGACCTGGTGACCGAAGCCGACATCCAGGCGGAAAAGGCCGTCCTGGACATTCTCCGCCGAGCCTATCCGGACGACAGCATCCTCTCCGAGGAAGCCGGAGAGCGCGAGCAGTCTTCCCATCGAACCTGGGTCATTGACCCCTTGGATGGAACCACCAATTTCGCCCATGCCTTTCCCTTCTTTGCGGTCTCCATAGCGCTTGAAGTCCGTGGGAAAACCGTCCTTGGTCTCGTATCCAACCCTTATATGAACGAACACTTTGAGGCCCGGGCCGGCGCAGGGGCCAAACTGAACGCAAAGCCCATTCGGGTTTCGGCGACACGGCGGGTAAAGGACGCCTTGATCGGAACGGGGTTCCCTTACGATGTCCACGAAAAGCCGGACCGCGTCATGTCTCTTTTCAGAAAAATGATCGTCGCAGCCCAAGGCATCCGAAGACCCGGGTCCGCGGCTATTGACCTCTGCTACGTGGCCGCTGGCAGGCTGGACGGGTTCTGGGAGCAAGGCCTGAAACCCTGGGACACGGCGGCCGGAGCCCTTATCGTAGAGGAAGCAGGCGGATGCCTCAGCACCATTGATGGAGGCCCCTATTCCCCGTACAGCGAGACGATTCTGGCGGCGAACCCGTACATCCACGAGGAGATGATGCGGATTCTCGCCGAGTAGCGGATGACCGGCGAATCCCGGCCCCACCCGCGGGCTTTTTTACCCTTTTCCCACTGCCTCTTCCAGGATAATTTGAACCGTCTCCGGGCGAATCCCTCGAATCCGGACCCTTTTCAACCTCGACTTGTCACCGGAGACGATTTCCACACGGCTTTTGGCAATGCCCAACACGGATGCGAGAAACGCCTCCAGGGCCTTGTTGGCCTTCCCGTCAACGGGCGGAGCCTTGAGCTTGATCTTAAATACACCGCCCTCCTGCTCCACAATTTTTTCTTTGGAGGCACGCGGAACCACCCTGACCCTGATGACGATTTCCCTTTCGTCTCCTTTTTCCATCGGGCAATTCCCTCTCCCCGGCTGCCTTTCGGTCCTTGAGACGCACCCCGTCCCGGACCGAGAAAGTGTCTCAGCCGGACGCCGATAATGCTTCATCCGGAATGACGGAGTGAACCCGCAGGCCAAAATCAGAATGCCACCATTTCTCATTTTGCCCTTTAAAAGATATGAGTACGCGAAAACCGAATGAACCCCAATGATCTCAATTCCGTTCAATCGCTCTTTTCGACGATACGGCCCGATTCGGCATCAATCGGACTTGGGCGGAACAACCGGAGGTTCAGCGGCTTTGCAATGCCGGCCGGAGAATATTGTTCGCGGCTAAAGCCGCTCCTACAGAACTCCTTCCGGCACTCCTGCAGGAGGGTGCTCGCCCGCGAACCACCCCTATCTCAGTCCATAGGCGAGATCCAGGAGGCTTCGTACCACAAAGGCCTGGAGGAATATGACGGCCAGGATGACGAGAATCGGAGAAAAATCGATCCCTCCCAGGCCCAAGGGAAGCCGGCGCCGAATAGGGTACAGAACCGGCTCTGTCACAGAGTAAAGAAACCGCACTATCGGATTATAAGGGTCCGGGTTTACCCAGGAAATAACCGCCCTGGCGATAATTACCCACATGTAAAGGGTCAATACAATATCCAACACCTTGGCCACGGCTACCAGGAAATTCGAGAAAACCGCCATACGATAAAAATCCCCTCTCCGGGAGGCTGTCTGTCCCCCTCTACTCGAGATTGCTCCCTTTGTTCGCGTGCTTGTCTTTCGGTTCAGGCGGGAAGAACGTTCCCACATTCGAGACTGTGTCGTAATCCATCCTCCCGGATCCCGGATCGGAGTCCGGGACAGGGTGCGATCCGGGATCCAGAATTTATCGATATGGTGGAGTTTTCCTGGATTCCGGATCTCCCTTGCTTCGCGCCAATCGTCCGGAATGACGTTTTTTCGAATTACGACACAGCCTCATTCGCCGGCATGGAACGGTTCTCCCGCCATCCATCACGCTCTCTATCTAAACATCTGCAAACCGCCTGGGACGGGTCACGGACCGGCCTCATTTCACGAAAGCCGATGCATCTTGAAGGCGGTCATCACTCCGTGGCACTTGCACGCGGTACACAAAAGCCACGGATCCGAATCGTCTTTCATAATCCGTTCGGCAGTCCTTTGCAATTCCTCCCACTTGTACCCTCCAAGGCCCGGAGCGAGCTGCCTGCTCCGGATCACATGCATGCGGAATCCCTCGACCGCCACCCGCCCGAGAAGTTCATAAAGCGGCAATTCCCGTTTCTCTCCGGTAACCGTACAGCGCTCCGGTTCGGGGCAGTCCTCCGGGCACAGGAAGTCGGCGTAGCTCACCAGAAGCGAGCCTTCGCTCCCTTCCCATGTGTGAGGCAGAACTTCCCTCAATGCTTCGGGGGGGGAAATCTTCTCCAAGCGAACGTTGCCGCTCGGCCGTGCCGTTAACCACTCGAATGCCAAGTGGTGCGGCAATGCAGGGACAAGGATATGATCGGGAAGCAAGCGTTTTTCATTCTCGACCAGAAACCGAATCGCGTCCGTCCGGATCCGTCTAATGTTCAACTCTTCCAGCAGGACAAGTTGTTCCGGGTCAGGATCCACCACATATAGAGGATCCACGCCCCGGCCTGCAAGCAACCGCGCCGCCCTTCCGCCAAAACGTCCCGCGCCAAGGATAAAGACCGTGCCGGGAGAGAAGCCTTCGGGAATCTCGCCGCGGCCCTTCAACAGGCTGTGTGAATCTTGTTTCATTGCGTGTATTCTGGATGGGCATATGCCGGAGCAGTCCGTAAGCCGGGTTCTGTTTCCCGAAACGGTCGCCCGCATTCGGGAAAATGGCCATTCATCTAGTCCCGGCGTTGCCGCCGGGATCAAGCGACCTACCCGGAAACTCGGCCGGACAAGCCTCAAGCGTTTCCCTATTTGGTCTTGCTCCGGGCGGGGTTTGCCTAGCTCCCGCCGTCACCGGCGGGACTGGTGAGCTCTTACCTCACCTTTTCACCCTTACCCCCCGTCCGAGATGTACGGACGGCGAGGCGGTTTCTTTTCTGTGGCACTTTCCTTCCCGTCTCCGGGACTGGGGGTTACCCAGCACCCTGTCCTGCGGAGCCCGGACTTTCCTCTCCCTTGCGCTTCCGCAAGGCAGCGGCCATTTGGCCTACTCCGGCATATGCGTTTTTCCTTCTCCTTGATTTTGAAAGCGCTCGTCCTCTCCCCAATATATAATCCGCCTGCAATTGGGGCAACTCATGACTTCGTTTCCCCGGCGCAATTCATTGAAACGCTGGGGTGGAAGCCCTATGTGGCAGGCGGTGCAGACACCCTTTATTACGGGAGTCACGGCCAGCCCTCCACGCTTTTCTCTGAGAAAATCGTAGGTTCTCAGCAACTCCTCATCCACGCCTTCAATCAGTCTGGATCGTTCCTCCTGGAGGCTTTCGAAATCCCGGTCAAGCGCTTGCATTTGCTGTTGGATCTCTTCCAGATTTTCTTCATACTCCTTCCGGGCTTGTTCCCACTTCACTTTGTCCGAGGAGATCCGGGCTTCCATCGTCTCCACTTCTTCCATAATCTCGAGTACCGCGTCCTCCATCAAGGATTTCTCCCTTTTGAGGTCATCCAATTCTTTTAACGCTGCCCGGTATTCCTTGTTTGATTTTATATTATCTAGCTTTATACCACTTTTTCTTATTCTTTCCTCCAAGGCGTCGACTTCCCTATCCATTTCTCTTCGCTTTTCCTTGTGCACTTTAAGGCTTGCACGAGCTTCTTCCATGCCCTCTTCAATTTCACCCATCTCTTCCTCAATAGCCTTAATTTTAAGAGGAGTCGTCTGCTTCTTTTCCAACACACGAAAGATTCTGCTGTCGCACGCCTGGAGCTCAACCAGCGGCTTCATATCAATTTCCAATGGGCTCACCTCTTCTCGCTAGCGTTTTGAGGGCCTCTTCCCCACCACGGCAAAGGCCCTCATTATTTTCCATCCGTAAACGGCTCTTTCGCCTCACGTCTTGCGAGATCCTGGGTATCCTGACGCACCAAAGCCGCCATGGGGCTACAGGCCCCAGACCGGATCTCTCTCGTTTTCGTCAACCTCAATGCTCAGCTCCCATCGCCGACCTTCAGCAGCGGAACGCAGTCGCTCGGCGAAATGGCGGAATGCCGAATTTTCGGTACTGAAGTGCCCCCCGTCGATCAGCACGATCCCCGCTGCTTCGGCCTCCAAGGCATGATGGTGCCGGACGTCGCCCGTCACAAGCAAATCCGCTCCCCTTTGCGCCGCCAAACCGATCATATCCCCTCCCGACCCGCCGACCACGGCGACCCGCCGGATCTTTTCCGCCCGTTTCCCACAGCACAGAAGCCTTTCCGTTCGCAGAACACTCCTCAGCCGTTCTGCCATCCCCGCCAAAGAGACGGGCCTCGCCAAATCCCCTATACGCCCCATGCCGGCGCCTGGAACGGCTCCCGAGGCCACGAGCACTTCCACATTTTCCAGATGCAACAGTCCCGCAAGGACATCGTTCACACCGCCGCACGCAGCATCGAGATTCGTATGGACGGCCGCAACCGAGATGTTTTCCGCCAGCGCCTCCGCCAGAACGTTTCCCGGATAGACGTCTGTTTCCAACCTGGCCAACGGCGTGAAGATCAAAGGGTGATGCGTCAGGAGCATTTGCGCATTGCGCTTGGCCGCCATGCGCAGGGCCCGGACCGTGGGATCCAGAGCCATAAGGACCTTTGACACGCGGAGCTCCAGGGAACCAACCTGAAGACCGCAATTGTCCCACGACTCGGCCAGTCGAAAGGGAGCGATCTCATCGAGGAGGTCAAGAATATCAGCGACGCTTACGCTCATCTCTTTTCCAAGGAGCCTCTCGGGAAACACCCATCTTAGACGTTGCCTTGACCTTCGTCACTGCGGCGTACTGCAAGTACGCCGCATTCCTCACGCCTGCGGAAGCCTTGCATCTGGATGCTTTCCAACAACCTCCAATAAGGGGGTAGTTCGGCAGCCTCCTGGCCTTTATCCATAAACGGCCCTTTTCTGAGCGATTCATTCCTTGTCCGCGTTGGCCTTGAGGCAAAACGGAGCATTTTCCGAAGGTCTCTGGGAATCCGCCAGGGAAAAGGAAAGGGCGCACCTGCGGCAGGCGCGCCCTTATCACGGTCATGGACGGGGTTTAGGCCCCGAACACCTCAATGGCGGAGTTATCGATGCCATGAATGATCAACCGCTGGTGGGCCCACCTGGGTTCGAACCAGGGACCTACCGGTTATGAGCCGGTGGCT
>CAYVUX010000208.1:0-6492 GCA_964455075.1 uncultured Desulfobacteraceae bacterium
CAAGGCCCATCCCCAGGACCAGATGGGAAAGGAGATGATCCGCGACATTGTGCAGATTTGCAGCCGGGAGGATTTTCGCCGCCATATCGTGTTCCTGGAAGACTACGACATGGAGGTGGCTCGCTATATGGTACAGGGTGTGGATGTCTGGCTCAATACCCCCAGGCGTCCCCTTGAGGCATGCGGAACAAGCGGGATGAAAGCCGTGGCAAACGGCGCTCTCCACTTGAGCATCCTGGACGGGTGGTGGGATGAAGGCTACCATCGGAGCCTGGGGTGGGCTATCGGGAGCGGAGAACAATACGGTGACCATGCATTCCAGGATGACCTGGAGAGCGCGGCCCTTTACGACATCCTGGAGAAAGACGTGGTGCCGCTTTTTTATGAACGAGGTCCGGGGGGGCTTCCCCGGGGATGGCTGGCCATGATGAAGGCTTCTATGTTGAACCTGTGCCCCATGTTCAACACGCACCGAATGGTGGAAGAGTACTGGAGCCGGTTTTACATTCCCGCGGCCGAGAAGGGTTTCACCCTCTTGGAAAACAATGCCGAAGGGCTGCGGGAACTGGGGCGTTGGCGTGACAAACTCATGTACAACTGGTCCGGCCTGGAGGTTCGGGACATACGAATGGAAGAAAAAGGGGAGGTGGAGGTGGCCGGCCCCTACAAGGTGGAGGCCGGAGTGTTTCTCGGCGAACTCCAACCGGAGGACGTGCTGGTGGAGGTCTATTGCGGCAGGCTCGATCCCGCCGGCCGGTTTCAGGATTCTTTTACGGTCCCGATGGAGGTTTCGGGGGAGATGGAAGGCCCATTGTACCGCTATGCCTGCCAGGTCAAGTTCCAGGAAGTGGGACGCTTTGGTTTGAATATCCGGCTTACACCGAACCATCCCGACCCGGAAAGCCGCCATGCGATGGGGCTCGTGATCTGGGGCGGAGGGTAAACACGGGAGCGTTTCTCGGGAGGTGTCCGGCTTGCGGGAGAAGCCTCGGCCGAGGTTGCCAAGAGCTGCCGGGGATGCAGGCCATGAACCAATGACGCGGGGATAGGCGACCCGGACGCAAGATCCTGCCTGAGCAGAGGATCCGGGGATTCCGCCGGTCCCCTGGAAGGAAATCATTTGCCATGGGTTACGGGTACAACGGTCGAATACTGCATGTCCACTTGACGGAAAGTCGTTTGGAGAGCCAGGAGCCCGAAGAGGTCTGGTACAGGACCTTCATGGGAGGGTCCTGTTTTGTTTCCTACCATCTTTTGCGGGGGATGGAACCCGGGGTTCCCCCTCTTTCCGAGGACAATGTACTTGTCTTTGCCTGCAGTGTCCTTACGGGGGCCCCCATATCCGGGTATAACCGTTATACGGTGGGCGCGAAGTCCCCCCTGACAGGGGGGTTCGGGGAGTCGGAGGCCGGAGGATATTGGGCCCCCGAGCTCAAATTTGCGGGATTCGACGCGATCGTTATTCGGGGCAGGGCCCCGAAACCGGTGTATCTCTGGGTATCTGACGGCAGGGCGGAGATTCGGAACGCCGGACACATCTGGGGAGCGGACAATTGGAGGACGCAGGAGCAGATTCGGAAAGACCTGGGCGATCCACGCGTACGGGTGGCCTCCATTGGACCGGCTGGAGAGCTGATGGTTCCCTTTGCAAACGTGTCCAACGAAGTCGAGCATTTCAATGGCCGGACGGGGATGGGAGCCGTCATGGGATCAAAGAACCTGAAGGCGGTTGCGGTCCGGGGTACGGGGAGACCTGCTCTCTCGGATCCGAAACGAGTCGGAGAGATAGCACGTTGGCACAACGCGCGAATAAAGTCCCATCCCGCCAGTGTGGCCCTGAGCAGAGCCGGGACGCCGGGTCTGCTGAAGGGGCTCAATGCGGGAGGCATCCTTCCCACACGGAATTTCCGGGAGGGAGTCTTCGAGGGGGCGGAGCGCCTGGGCTGGGAGGCGTACAAGGACAAGATCTTCCACGCGCCCGGCACCTGCTATGCATGTACCGTGAAGTGCAAGCGGCGGGTCTCGCTGGGAGACGAGAAGTACCCCCTGGATCCGAGATTCGGGGGTCCGGAGTATGAGGCCCTTGCGGCTCTGGGGTCCATGATTGGAAACGACAACCTGCCGGCACTCGCGAGGGGAAACCAGTTGTGCAACCTCATGGGCCTGGACGTCATTTCAACGGGATCCACCATTGCCTTTGCCATGGAGTGCTTCGAGGAAGGCATCCTCACGGAGCAGGATACGGGAGGGAGATCGCTTCGCTTCGGAGACGGGGATGCCATGCTCTGGCTCATCGAGAAGATCGCGCTCAGGGAGGATATCGGAGAGACCCTGTCCAAGGGAGTACGAAAGGCCGCGGAGGAGATCGGCCGGGGTGCCGAACACTACGCCTTCCACATCAAAGGGCAGGAGATGCCCCTTCATGACGGCAGGGGGAAAACCGGTGTGGCTATGAGTTTTGCGCTTTCGCCCACGGGAGCGGATCACATTGAGTCGCCCCATGACGTGGCCTTCCAAGGAGACGGCGTGAGCAAGCTGGCCCCTTTGGGGATTCTGGATCCCGTGGATCCTCTTGCCATGGACGAGTGCAAGGTGCGCTTCTTCTCGGTCGGACAGAAGTCGTGGGGACTCAATAATTGCCTGGGGATCTGCAATTTTGTTTCGGTTCCCATCCATGCGATGACATTTCCAAAACTGGTGGAATCCGTAAGGGCGATTACGGGGTGGGAAACCAGCCTCTTTGAACTCCTCCAGGTTGCGGAGAGATCCAACGTCATGGCGAGGATGTTCAACAACCGGGAAGGCTTCGGGCCGGAGGACGACCGCGTGATCCGCCGTTGGCATGAAGCCCTTCCCTCCGGCCCCTTGAAAGGACAGAGAATCGAACCGGACGCATTCCGAAAGGCCCTTGATCTTTACTACGAATTGTCCGGATGGGACCGCAAAGGCCGGCCCATGAAAGGGAAGCTCGTGGAGCTGGGTCTGGAAGAGCTCCTCTGAGCGTGAGTGTTTCGACCGTTGAGGGGATCCGGAACGGCCGCCTTGACCCAAGTACGTCACCCTCGTTTGGACGAAGGTTGCTGGGGGGCCTGAAGGTGACCGGGGCTGGGTGGAGGAGCCGATGTCGTTATATATTGGCGGAAGACAGGGTGTTCGTCTTCGCGATTTTGGGCATGGCGGCACCAATGAGAGACCTTTGTAAAATGTTTCCGCCTGAGGCGGATCAACGTCAAGGAAGGCGAGGATTGAACTCCGAGCATGACGCAGGGATCGGACAAGAGAGAGCGTTTTCGTCCTCCCGGTTTGGGGGTTGAAAGAGGCCAGGGTTCGGCAATGCGCAGCAAATAAACGGGTGGAACCGATTCCGGGACGGCATTTCGTGATGCGTCCTCGGGCTTGGATTGGATACCCCAAGACGGGAGGAGGTGCATATGAGTGCAAGAAAGGTTCTCTCGGAGGTGATTGACCTTCCAAGGGTCGGAGGAGTTGCCCTGTGCACGGAGGAAGGCGATGCAATAGCCGAGGAGATTTCCTCCTACCTGAATGAATATGTCCAGGCGGTCCTCCCGGGAAAGATTGCTGAGGTGCGAGAGCAATTCAAGACAACCTCAGAGGACTTCATCGAGATGCCCGTACCAGACAGCGGATATACCTGGATTGCAAAGAGGGGAGATGGGTTTTTCCTGCTGGCCATACTCTATCCCGATGCCGATACGTACATGGTCAAGCTGCACCTCGATTTCGCGGCAGACGGCTTGTCCAAGGAGAAGAAGAGCAAAAAGGGCCTGTCCGAGGGTTTGCAGATCCTGATCGCCACACGGAAACAGGTCCGGTTGCTGGATGTGATCAGTTTCAAGCAGAAAGTCGACCAGGACGAATACACGAGGGGCATCATCGTTTCCAAGCAGCCCTATGACGATCGGGTCAGGGAGGAACTGGCAAAACACAGGGGAAGGATTCAAATCGTCATAGCCGAGGATATGAAAAAGGAACGAAAACGGCTGGCGGAGCAGTACAGCGCACAGGGCTATAAGGTAAAAGAGACCGAGCTCGTTACGGACAGGGGCTGGTGATCGGGTTCCGTTTGCTTTTGAAGAACCGGCCGGCCTCCGAGGCGGTTCCCGGAGGGCCGAGGTTTTCCCTCAGGACCAATGCGCTTTTCCTTTTTTGTGATGGGATTTCTTGCGTGAATATTCACGTCCAGTTGTTTTCCACTTTGCGGTCGGAACGTTTCAACACTTCCGTTGTTCAGCTTCAGAAGGGGGCAAAGGTTTCGGACCTATTGGATGCCCTGAATTTGTCCCTGGTCGATATAAGCGTGCTGACTGTGAACAAGCGGGATGCTTCACTGGCCCAGGCGCTCGAGGAAGGGGATTTTGTGACCATTATTCCGCCCTTGGGAGGAGGTTAGGGGTGAGAGCGTCGACGCACGGACGTTCCTGCCGCAGCTCCATTATTTGACTCTGCTCCCCGCCTCCACGCCTCCGTCCGGTACAAGCAAATGCAGCCGTCCCTGTTCATCCCCCGTCGCCAGAACCATCCCTTGTGAAGGGATTCCCATGAGTTTGGTCGGCTCGAGATTCGCCACCACGAGAACCTGCTTACCGGAGAGCTCATCGGCCGTGTAGTGGCCTGCCAGACCCGCAACGATGGTCTTCGCCTTGCCCAGGTCTACCGTCAATTTCAGAAGCTTTTTCGACCCGGCAATGGGTTCCGCCTTTAAGATGGTACCGATCCGCAGATCCATTTTCAGGAACTCTTCCATGGACAGGCTGGAGGCTTCTTGTGCTTCAGCCGGGGTCTTCCTTTTCAATACACGCTCTTTTTCCTGCTTGTCCTGTGCATGGGGCGTCTGTCCCCTTGTGTCCGGCGGCTCCACCCTTGGGAAGAGCGCGGGCGCCTTTCTCATGCGGCGGTCCGGTCTTCGTTGGCCCCACCGACTGATTTCTCCCAGATCAAGGTTCACACCCCGTTTTTCAAAGCCGAGTTGGTCTTGAATTTTCTCTGCGGATGCAGGCATGAATGGCCATATCATCACGGAAACAAGTTTCAGACCTTCCACAATATGAAAGAGGACCGTGGAAAGCCTCTCGGTGTTCGATTTGGCCAGAACCCACGGAGCCATGGTGTCGATATATTTGTTCAACAGCCCGATTTGTTCCCACACGGCCATCAAGGCGCGGTGAAAAGCCAGCCCTCGCATGTCTTCCTTGTAGGTCTCGATCAGCTCCATCAGCGCCTCCCTCAGGACATCATCCGCATCAAGAATCGGACCGGGCTCGGAGAATTCTCCTCCTGCGTATTTGTGGACCATCGTCATGCTTCGGCTGACGAGATTTCCAAGATCATTGGCCAGATCCGAGTTGATCCGGTTGACGAGGGCCTCTTCACTGAATTCGGCGTCGAGGCCGAAAACCATTTCTCGGAGCAGAAAATATCTGAATGCATCGAGGCCATAAACGTCCGCCAGGTCGAGAGGCCGAACCACGTTGCCCAGGCTCTTGGACATCTTTCCTTCGTTCACATTCCAGTAGCCGTGAACACTGAGGTGCCGGTAAGGTTCAATCCCTGCGGATTTGAGCATGCATGGCCAGTAGATTCCATGGGGCTTCAAGATGTCCTTGGCAATAATATGGCGAGCGACGGGCCAGAATTTCTTGAATTTTCCGCCGTCCGGATAACCGAGAGCGGATACATAGTTTATAAGGGCATCGAACCACACGTAAGTCACGTAATTCTCATCAAAGGGCAAAACGATCCCCCAAGTAAGCCTTGACTTGGGTCGGGAAATGCATAGATCTTCAAGGGGTTCCCTCAAGAAGGACAGCACCTCGTTCCTGTATCTTTCCGGCGCGATAAAGTCCGGATGCTCCCGGATGTATTCGATGAGCCAGTCCTGGTATTTGCTCATTCGAAAGAAATAGTTGGCCTCTTTGATGATCCGGGGCTTCGTCCGGTGATCGGGGCAATTCCCTTCTAGCAATTCACGCTCGGTGAGAAAGCGTTCGCACCCGAAACAATAGAGCCCCTCGTACTCGCTGAAGTAGATATCACCCCTTTGGTTGACCCGGTCCAGAATGTGCTGGACGGTTTTCCGGTGGCGGGGATCGGTGGTGCGGACAAAATAGTCATGGCTGATATTCAGTTTGGGCCAGAGAGCGCGGTACATCTCACTCATGTGATCCACGTAGGCCTGAGGAGTTTTTCCGGCCTTTTCAGCAGCGGACACAATTTTGTCCCCGTGTTCATCAGTCCCCGTCAAAAAAAACGTTTCAGCTCCAGAGAGCATCCAGAATCGATTCACCACATCCGCCACTACGGTGGAGTAGGCATGGCCGATGTGCGGTTCCGCATTCACATAATAAATTGGAGTGGTTACATAAGATTTCATGGCCGGGGATTCTGTTTCTTTTCCTTTTTTGGCTTGATTTTCCGCAACCCGTCCGAGGGGATCTCTCGTGCAGAAAACTCTATGTCTTCGCCCGAATCCAG
>CAYVUX010000209.1:0-6440 GCA_964455075.1 uncultured Desulfobacteraceae bacterium
GAGCGCCCGAACCATGTACGATGACATATCGCACAAGCTGATGGAATCCCGGGTTGCGGAGGGTATGGAGGAAGCCCGGAAAGGGGAGCGGTTCACCATCATAGAGCCCGCCCAATTTCCTGAGAAGCCGTATAAACCCAATCGGATCGCCATTATGCTGATTGGCTTTGTTTTGGCCTTGGGCGCAGGAGTGGGTTTTGGGGCCGTCGGTGAAAGCCTGGACAGGTCGGTAAAGACCGCCAAGGAGCTCCAGACCGTGATGAATGCCCCCATGTATTCCGTGATCCCGCTCATGGAAACGGATCAGGAACGCCGACGCCGGTGGCTGAAGCGGGCCGTGTGGGTCGTGAGCGCACTGGTAGTCGTTGGCGCAGCCATGATCGTGGTGGATCGGTATGTGATGCCCCTGGATATTTTGTGGGCCAAGGTACAGCGTCGTCTGATGATGGCGGTGCCCTTGTTGAGGTAGGACATTGGTTCAAGTCTTCATCACTGTGACTTATGTTCGTGGACTCCTTACTTCTGTGTTATAAATGGAACAAGATATGAGCAAACTGAAAAAAGCCATGGAAAAAGCCAAGGCCGCGAGGGAAGCCCTCTACCCCGTCCAGGAAAAGGGAGAGAGAGAAAATGCCCAGGACTCAGACAACGTTACGCAAGCGGCTCCGGCACCTTCGCCTGTGCGAGAACAGGCAAAGACGGCCCGGAAAAAGGATGCAGGCTCTGAAGCACTTTCCGTGGCCTATTCCAAAACCAGGGTGAAACGTGTTGATCCAGCGATTCTTAAGCGGAACAAGGTCATCTCCCTTTTTCACGAAAACCGGATGACGGATCATCTCAAGACGGTTCGGGCACAGATCTTGAGGAGCCTCGAGCAGATGGGCAAAAACAGCCTGCTGATCACCAGTGCAAACCCTCGGGAGGGAAAGACCTTTATGACCATCAACCTGGGAGTGAGCATTGCCCAGGAAATGGACCGCACGGCACTGCTTGTGGATGCAGACTTGCGAAAACAACCCAAGACGCATTGTGATTTCTCAGAAGATTTTTTCGGCATCTGTGCAGAGCATGGCCTTTCCGATTATCTGACGGGATCGGCTGAGATCGAAGACCTGCTGTGGAATCCGGGGATTGAACGACTTACCATCCTTTCGGCCGGCATGCCCATGGCCAACTGTGCGGAGCACCTGGGGTCCCCCAGGATGGAAGCCTTGATCGTCGAGCTGCAGGAGCGATACGCCGGGGATAGGATTGTCATTTTTGACAGTCCTGCCTTGCTCACCTTCCCGGATCCCTTGATTTTGGCGCAGAGTATTGATGCGGTATTGCTGGTGGTGGAGGCGGAGCGTACCACATCAGAAGACCTGAAACGATGCAAGGAACTGCTCGAAGGCTGCTCCATTATCGGCACGGTACTCAACAAGGCGAGGTAGTTTCCATCCATAAACGGCCCATTCAAAACCAATCGCGCGTAGCTATGTATGAATCTTTTCACGGCCTGAGAGAAAAACCGTTTGAACTGCACCCCGACCCGGAATACCTGTATATGAGTCGGGGCCATGAAAATGCGTATACCCATCTTGAGTACGCCATTTGGTCGCACAAGGGATTTGTGATCATTACGGGCGAGATCGGTTCCGGAAAAACCACCCTGATCAACTATCTCCTCACCAAGATTCAACAGGATACGGAAGTGGGCCTTATTTCCAACACCTCCTTGTCGCCCGAAGAATTCATCATGGTGCTCTGTGAGGAGTTTGAGGTGCCCCTGGATCCCACAGTCCGGGATAAATCCAAGATGATTGCCAGCTTTCACGAATTTTTGCTGGATCGGTTCGCCAAAAACAAATGGGTGATCCTGATTATCGATGAGGCCCAGAATCTCACCTCAGAGGTCCTGGAAGAGCTCAGGATGCTTTCCAATCTGGAGACGGAAAAGCATCACCTACTCCAGACCATATTGGTGGGACAGCCGGAATTGAAAACCAAAATGCAGGCCAAGAAGCTGGAACAGTTTGCCCAGCGTATCACGGTGCATTGCCATCTGAACGGACTGGGACGACCCGAAATGGAAGAGTACATTCGGTACCGCTTAAAAGTGGCCGGCGCACAGGATGACAATATTTTCAGCGCAGATGCTATTGATGCGATATATGCGCATTCGCGGGGAATTCCGCGCCTGATCAATATCCTCTGTGACACCGCCCTGGTGTTCGGCTATGCCGATTCCATCAAACATGTGAACGAGGATGTAATTGATAAGGTGGTCATGGCCAGAAGGGCAGGAGGCTTGTTTGCTGAAAACGAGCAAAAGGCGGGACTCCGCCCGGATGACCCGTTGCTGGAAAAGCGGGTTCGTCGCCTTGAGGCTATCATGGTGGGTTTCAAAAGACGAATCGATCTGCTGAGCAATGACAAACAGAAGCGGGATGACGTGGTATTGGAGCTCTTTCAACTTCTGAAGGAGGATCTCAAAAGCCGCAACAACATGCCTGGGGTTTCCCGGGCATCGAATCAGAAGGTGCTCCCATCTGAATCGGAGGCCCCCCAGCGAGCGGAACGCTTATGGACGTTTTCACTTTTTCGCAGATGGATTTTTTGGCTCATCATCATCCTGGTGGTCATTGTGGGGATTGCCGCTTTTTTGGCAATCTTCGGGAATCCTGTGAAAACGATGTAATTCAGCACGAAAGGGGTTTGTCTCCTCTGGCCCTTGAGGCCCCCCTTTCAAGGAGGAAAGTGTTAATTCATGACATCAAATGATAGCTCTACCGTCATTCAACAGTCTACTCACGTGCTCATAGTGGATGACGAGGCGATGGTATGCGACGTCCTGGAAGCATTTGTCACCAATTGGGGGTTTAAAGCCAAATGCATCACCAACTCCTCGGACGTGGGCGATGCGGTGGTTGAAAGATTTTATAATGTGGTGCTCCTCGATGTGGTGATGCCCCGCAAGTCAGGAATTGATCTGATTCCGGAGATCACAGATGCCAGCCCCGACACCAAGATCATTATGATGAGCGGCTACTCAGAAAAGGAACATGTCATCGAGGCGCTCAGGCTGGGCGCATCCGACTTTTTGGAAAAGCCCATTGAAGGAGAATTTCTGTTTGAGACATTGAAGCGAACCCTTCACCTCCAAAAGACAGAGTTGAAATTCCAGAAGGCCCATGAGGAACTCAAAAGCAGCAGGGAAGCACTTCTGGCAAACGAATCCAGACTCAAAGAGACCAACAGGCAGCTCAGAGAAACCAATAACTTGTTGTCCGTGCTGGCACAAAATATCGACCGGGCTCGCAGAGAAACGGAGTTTCAAATTTCCAGGCAAATCAAAACGGCTATTATGCCCCTCATCGAGAAATTTCGCCGAAGCAAGCACCTGAAAGAATTCCAGGTTGATCTGCAAGTGCTCATGGATTTTATGGATGACCTGCTGAACGGCTTGAGAATGGAGCCTCAAATCGCCCAGGTTCTCTCTGCGACCGAACTGCGGGTTGCAGCTCTCATAAAAAACGGTCTGACCACGGATGAAATCGCACAGCACATGTTTGTGTCATCATGCACGGTCAAATCGCATCGCAGAAATATTCGAAAGAAATTGAACCTGAACCATTCCAAGCTCAGCCTCAAAGGCTTCCTCCAGACAAAATTTGAAAAACAAGGGATGAACAAAATGGAAGATGCGTCTGAGATAGGAATCTGAGTGTGCTTTCCCGCAATCAGAGCGGAGTCATCAGAAAGGGGCGATGAGGTTGTTTTCCTCATCGCCCTTTTTCGTTTACGCTTGCTAAAGAAGCGCGGTTCAAGAACCGATCATTAGACTTCTTTTCTTCTTGATCTCCACCGGATTCCCACCAGTCCCAGGATGCCGGATCCCAGGAGCCACGCCGCGGCAGGGATGGGAACGGCATTGCCGTAAAGGGTTACGTGCGAGATGGCACCTGTCCCCGTCCAAAACCCCGAGAGCACGATCGGATCCTTTCCATCCCAACAACCCAAATCAAACAGATACCACGCGGGATCTTGCTTACCGTCTTTCACAAGCAGATAGGCTGGGGGGCCTACATAGGCGCCTGCCACGTAGGTTATGGTCGCCCCACTGGGGTCGGTGGGAGTAGAATCGAATACGGTGTCGTATGATCCCGCTAATGTACCTTCCTCATCGACCGGTTCGCCGACATTGGCTTTATACAATTCGGTCGCGCTTCCCAAATAGCCCGCTATCGCGGCATCTATATCAGCTTGACTCGTTTCATTTCCTTGGGCAATTTCAGTGATGCAACTTGGGGTTATACTGTAGGCGTTTGCCATAGTAGACATGCCTGGCAGCAGAACCGCCACACCGAGCAAAACCAGCAAAAATTTCATCGTTTTTAATTTCATTTTGGGTCTCCTGTAATCAACTCAAAATCTCTCTGTCATTCCGGAATGCTTCACCCTTACTAGCACTTTTTTTGACTTTTTGTTGCTGCACGCCCGCTTCAAAACTTTTTTCTCTTTCCCCCTTTACCCACCTCCTCTCATCCTTGCAATTTTGCACTCCTCCTTCTCAGGCCGAAGCCGATCAGCCCTATGATGCCCGAGCCCAGCAGCAATGCACTGGGCGGGATGGGAACGGCCTCGAAGGCTATCACAAGATCATCAAAGTCATCATCAGGATGCCCATCTTCATAGCCCACAACATAGTAGGACTTTCCATCTTCAAACCAGTCACTCCCGGTCCAGTCCTTGAGAAACGTCCCTGCCACTCTGTATATATCCAGGTACGAATAATCCGTTCCAGTCAAAGCAATGCCTACGGGCCCATCAGTCGTATCGTTAAACACCGCTGTATCGAAATCGACTCTTCCCGTACTCAAAACCGGACTGGTGTTGTTTGTGAAAACAACCCCGTAGGTATGCAACGTGTTTGTATTGCCGGCCTCATATCCCAGATAGGCAACCTCGTGGAAGCCCGTGAGGTCCGCAAGCGGATTGCCATCAGCGGCCAGGTCGTATCGATAAACGTGGTCTTTTAATACAAAGGTCCCGGGCCGCGCATCGCCTTCCTCATAGAGAAAAGCCAGGTTGTCAATATCGTCAATACCCGCACTCGCGACGGACATGCCTGCCAGACTCCGCAGAAGGTCGGCAAAACTTATGGTTGCGGCAACCGCCGTCCCTGTCAAGCTCCAAAGAAAGACGCTAACGCAAAATGCCAAGACGACAAATACCCTAAAAGCTTTTTTCGTCATTTGAGCCTCCCGTCTCCGTATTTCCGAAGTTTGAGGTCTTCGATTTTTTACTCTCACCGGAATCGCCGGGAAAATATCCGTTTCATTCATGCATTAACCGCCACCCCTGTCCTAACAAAAAAGCCGAACTGCCGTTTCTTCAGGCAACCCAGCTTTCCTCAGGTTTGAGGGTCCCAGGCTTTCCGCACCCCGATCACTCGGGATTTGGCCTTTTCTGAATCTGCTTACCTTATTATTTATTAAGTCCTGTTCACATAAGCAAGGTGGATTTTTGTGATTACCATATGACCATGTTCTTTAGTCACTTTCTCCAGCTGACAGAAATCCCGTCTTCCTGCCACCTGGCTCTTCCAGCCGCCCCTGTCTTTCCTTGTCAAAGAATACGGTAAATCAAAGTACCAAAAAAATTCCCGGAACTGATTGGTATTTAGTATAAGGTCTCCATGTATATTCATAAGCCCCAGGGGTCTGAAACATGGCTGTCAACGAGTTTTGTGATGGCCGTTTTCTTCGCACCCTTACGGGCGACTCAGGCCCCACCCTTCGGACGGGTCCCAGGTTTCCGCGAGATCAAGGAACTCGGCGGTTTAGCGCCGACCTGTCCCGACGAAGACGGGGGATTGCGGAAAAGGGCCATCTATGGATGGATCCTATTCATTGAATTTGCAGGTCGTATATTGTTCCAGGAAATGCCGAATTTGATCTTTTTGTATCAGTGTGAGTTCACAAAACTTTAGCCCACACCGTCTCAGATGCATATCCGGTATAATCGATCCCTCTACGGCTGCATCGTAGGCCACCTCGCACCTTAAACCCGGCAGGTAGAATTCGTTTTCCGACAAAAACAGGTCAATGCTGACAAGAGGAGCCTCATTCGACAGGGTCTTGTGATCTTCCATAAGCGTATAAGTAAAAGCCAATCCCTTTGGCGCCACATCATTCACGGCGCCTATTTTCTCAAATTTAGGCCTTACCGCTACGTATACATCCTTGTCTTGCCTGCATCTGTACCGTTCGCACTCACGCTTTTCTTCGAAATTTTCCATGCATGATGCCCTTCTATCGCAACTCGGTGTGTCATCCCACTGCAATACGTAGAATTTCCGTGTAAGCGCAAGATACCCCATTCAAGTTTAATAGGTAGTTTCCATCCATAAATGGCCTTTTTCCGCAATCTCGGCGTCAAACGGCGGAGTTCCTTGT
>CAYVUX010000210.1:0-6426 GCA_964455075.1 uncultured Desulfobacteraceae bacterium
GTCCGAGTTGATCAGCATGGTGATCGCCCGCATGTCGTCCAGCGCCGTGTCCGTGTCCACAATCACCGGCAAAGGAACGCCATGCGCGCTTGCGCGGGCTTCCAGAAGAAACAGAGATAGAAAGACCAATATCACAATATTTCTGATGGAGGGTCTCATGTGCTTTACCTTTCTTCACGGGTTCCTTTTCCTTCAGAAAACCAAAGATGAATCGTCAAGATTGCCGTTGAAAAACGGCTCTTTTGCGGCCGGACATCGTCTAAAATTTGAAAACAAGGCCGACCATACCACTGATACCCGGCATGGGGTACTCCTTTTTCTGTTCATATTCCGTATCCGTCAAGTTTTCCCCCGCAATGTACGCCTGGCACTTCAGTCTTCCCCGGAGCAAAGCAAAATCATAGGTCAGTTTGCCGTTCAAGAGAAAGTATGAATCGACCCTGTCCGTATTCACCACGCCCTCTTGACGCCCTCGCGAGGTAACAAAGTGTTCGTCCACGTAAAGGGCGTCAAGACTGATCTGATATTTCTCGAAAAAGCGATAATTCAGGCCTGCACTTGCGGTCCATTCCGGCGTATAAGGGAGATCTTCAGGATAGGCATCTAAATAGGTCAAGCCGGCAAAAAGGGAAAGTTCAGGCGCAGGGGACAACGTCAACGTCGCTTCGGCCCCTCTCGTTCGAAATTTTCCCACATTTTTCAAAACCGGAGGGAAAGGCGGGGGAGGAGAGACCACAATGCGGTCTTGCCCGTCATCATAGAAATAGGTGATATCCATCCTTGCCCATTCGCTGAAGGTCTGGCTTATCCCCACCTCAAAGTGATCCAGCACCTCGGGGTTCAGGGCTTTCCATTTGTTTTCGCCGGGCAGAAAAATGTCATTCTGGACCTTAACGAAAACTCCGGGGAAATTGACCCCTCTTGAATAGAACGCGTGGAACTCTGTGTTCTTGTACCCCAGGACGATCCCCGCCTGCGGTGCGGGTTCGTCATCAAATTCACTGTGCATCATGTATCGGAACCCGGCCGATGGAATGGCATACAGGCCTTGCTTTGACCCAATCAGTTGGCTGAAGGCGAAATGAGGACCGACGATCCGAAATGTCTCCTTCGGAAAATGCTGGTCGGAACTTCGCGGGTCGAGAAAGTCCACCTCGCCGCCGATATAATCGATATCAAGGCCGGCCATGATTTCCCCGCCCGGCCAGGGCCGAAACGTTTCTCGGGCTCTTACCCCATAGTTGTCATAATCGGTCAAGGTATCCAGGCCGGATGTGCCTTCCTGATCCACCCAATCGATATCACCCCGATCCCAATAGAGCTTCAGGTAGCCTTCTCCCCACTCGTACCAGTTGGAAAGTGTGGCCACAGTAAGGAAGTCTTCAGTGTTGAATCTCCCGTCCGCCGGGATGGACTTGTCTTCACGTCCGGGATCATCCGCCCAGTTGTCCGTATGATTCAAAACCATGGTCACGTCCCAATTGTCCGAGAGCTGATACCCCGCCCTTCCGAAATGGTTGTGAAGCTCCCCGTCGGCATTGGATCTATGACCGGTCGATCTTCTCCAGCTCTGAACGAGATAGTAGTCGAATTTGTCGACCTTGCCTCCGTGTTCCAGGATCTCTACCCTGGTATCATGCGAGCCGTAGGCTCCTTGTACCTTGGTGCTGAAGCCCGGTTCCATTTTCCTTTTGGTATGGATATTCACCGACCCGAAGGCCATGTTCCCGAAGAGAACCGGTTGCGCCCCTTTATGGACGTCGATGCTGTCGATATTGTCCACACTCAGGACGTCCATCAAGGGATGGGTCCATACGCTGACAAACATGGGCACTCCGTCCACAAGGGTTTGAATCTCGGATCCGGGTCGAGAACTCCCCATGCCCCTGATGAATATGGACCCGCCTTCACCTCCTCCGAAACTTCCTATGGGATTGTGCCTGGAGATCACCACCCCCGGGGTTTTTCTCAACGCCGATGGGATATCCTGCGCGTTCAGGTTTGAAATCTGCTCCTCGGACACCACGGTTTTTTGACTGCCGTATCGGGTGACTTCATTCCCCTCGATGATCGCCGGTGCCGTAACAAGAACTTCCTCGAGCTCAACAACGTGGTCCTGCGACGAAGCCTCTTCGGCATATGAACCCGGTACAAAGGAGAAAAGAAGAGATAGAAGGAAAAGGGCCTTCAATCCTGCGCCATGAAGATACATGTCCACCTCCTGTAAGCCGTTGTTTTGAAAACGAACTGAATCCATTACCAATACAAGCTGATTGAGGTATCGGGAACTGCGTCTTGATTACCCCTGAAAAACAAAAAAGCCGCGAAGGCTGCTAAAAAGCCTTCGTGGCTTCATTTGACAGCGCCGGCATTTCCCGGCGTCTTTACCGCATAATCGAAGCGCGGAAAGTCACATTCGTCTTTTCGCGGATCCAACCCAAGAGCGGTTTTCCGAACAGGACCGCCGGAATAGGCTCATGGCGCAGGGGATTCCGACCCTATCGCACCTGCGCCGCCTTATTCCTTGCGATCTATGCCTCAGGCTGAACCAACGTGTGCAATTTCTTATTGCACCTTTCTGCAAAAAAATGTGTAGAACAATACGCATTCCCTGTCAAGATAAAACCTGTCATGTACATTTCTGTCGGACCGCAACACTCATTGTCCGGGAAAAGTCCGTTCTTGTTTGAACCGTTTCGGAGGGCCTTCTCGGAGAGACTTCATGACACCTCTTTTGTGTTGACAAGCCATTTTGATTATGCAACTAAAACTTCAGTTGTGTCTTATCGAATTAGCCAAATTTGACATTCATTTAACTTAAAATGATTGTACGATTCCAACGTGGGAAAAGGCGGCAGGGCGACTGCTTGTCCACCGATAGATGTGGCGGAGGCTCGGATTTCCCGACAGGGATTGGCTTCACAGGTCTTGGGGGCTTTTCCCGGACCCGAACGGCTGCTTTTGCTTTGCCTCAACCCGGGTATGACGGCAATCAAAAGATGATCTTCAAAGTGATTCCTGGCCAATGATCGGTTTAATCGTTGCGTGTGGTGAAAAAGACTCCCAGGGAAGAGGCCGTGCGGCCGAGCAGAGAGGTTTGTTGAGGCTGGGAGACAGGGAAGTGATTGTTCACGCCCTGGATAGAATGTTCGAGGCCGGGGTCCGGGAGTCGGTGCTTCTCACGGAAGTCGCGCTCATCGGGAAGTATGAAAGGGTCCTCGCGCCTCATCCTTACAGAGTCCGCATCGTACCCACGCCCATTGCGAACATGTCCAGCCTTTCCGCGTACATATACGGTGTAAGCCAGTTTTGCATAGACGAGCCGATGATCGCCGTGGCCGACGACAATGTGTTCACCTTCAACTTTGACGAACTTTTCCTCAAATCCAGGCAGGTGAACGGAAATGTCCTGGCTGTAAGGCACGAAGACTTTATCTGTGAGGATACAAGAGGCATGAACTTCGGCCGGGTATCGATTGATTCGCGCGGAAAAATCGTTCAGATGAGTCACTCCTTTTTCGGGCGGACGACCATTGACTCGCGGCTCATCTCCCTCGATGTCTGGGTGTTTCATCCCGGAGTCGTATCCGAGCTTCGGCGGGAACTCCTTCATCAGGCGACGCCTCAAGACATCGTGAAAGCCTTTATCGACCGTCTTCATTGCGTGGAGGTGAATGAGGGGTTTTGGGCGGATATCGGCAAGCCGCGCCTCAGGCTTAAGGCACAGGAATACTTCGGGGAAAGATGAACCCGATCGGCGGCTTCAGTCGCATGGCTCGGTTCTCCCTTGCGTATCGAACACTTTCCCATTGAAGGCTTCGCGCTGGAACCGGATCGAAGGGCAGCCGCTTCCGGAAGGATTCAAACGGCCAAATCGAACCACCGTAATCGTCCAAAGGAAAGCCATGCCGCGTTCTTTCGTTCTTCCACCAAAGGCATCCGTGCAGCTCAGGCGCACGCATGCAGCCGTGGATGATGTACAGGCGGAAACCGTTTCTACGGAAGTTGCGCAAAAAGGAATTGCTCGTCTTGCCCCCGAAATAATGTCCTTTCTCTGGAAGGCAGCCGATATTCCGGCAGTAGGACTCCTGTCGCTCCTCCGACGGCACTGCGCGAGGCTCTCCCACGCGGAGGCCCTCGCATTCGGCCGGCGACTCGGGAGACTCTGCTACGGCTTCTATAGATTCGGTGTCTTTCCAGCAGGCGCGGACCCCGTGACCAGACTCATTGGCAAGGCCTTCGGCCCGGATATGGCTCCCAGGCAAAGGCTGGAGGGGGCGAGACAGTGCTTTGAACACATGGGGATGCTGGTCACAGAAACCTTGAACAGCCGAAAGTGGCCCGCCGAGCGGTACGAGGAGATTGTCCGCATTGAAGGCCTTGAGCATGCCGAAAGGGCCTATGGCATGGACAAGGGTCTCATTGTCGCCACAGCACACTACGGGAACTGGGAGGTCATGGCCGGGGCTCCCTCGATTCTCTTTGGAAAAGACGCCCACGTTTTGATGCGGGATCAGCCCCTCCCCAGGCTGAATGAATTCCTAAAGGCGGCCCGGGGGCGGCATATCAAGTACCTTCATTCCATCAAGGGAGGCACTGGAGTCGGGATCGGAGGAGCCGCGGGCATTCTCCGGAAAGGCGGCATCCTAATCGTTCTCAATGATCAGCATTTTCCGGGACAGCGTACGGAAACCGTTCCATTTTTCGGGAAGTCGGCAAGGACCCCGTCGGCTATGGCGTATCTTTCTCATGTCACGGGCGCTCCGTTGCTGCCGGTTTCTGCTTCTCGTGAAAGAGGCCGCACCACACACCACGTTATCCGGTTCCATCCGCCGGCGGTCCCGAAACCTTCCCTGGGGATGAAGAGCGACATCATCCATCTGCTGGGAGAATATCGCCGCGTTCTCGAAGAGGAGATACGACGCGACCCTGCCCAGTATATATGGACCTTCGACCCATGGACATAAAACAGGCGGAAACCGGAAACTTCCGAAGCCCGTCACAGGCCGGGGTGCATCCGGGTCGCTGCCACTATGTCGGGCGGAACCCCTGTAGGGCGATTGCGCAAGCCTCTGTTCGCGTTGGGAGCGCTCGTGAGGCCCTGTTGGGGAGCTTTTGGAGGCTTTCGCAATGAATGAAGTTGAAATGGGACAGGTTATATGGCATAAGTACCCCGCGAGAGGGAATTTCAACCTCTCTGCGGGCATGATCACGGCACCTTATTGGCAAAAATCGGCCTTTCACGGGGAGCGCGGGTACGGCAAGCCTTTTTGAAGCCTTGCCTTTCCGACGCGGAATCCCGCGACAAGGCCCGAGCAGGGAGGAGAAGAGGGATGGAATGGAACGGGGTTTTGAGAAGACGCGTTTCCTTTTTGGGTTTGGCCCTTTTTGGGATGCTTTGCCTGTGCTCCGCATCTTCAGGAGCGATTGTGGACTGCACGGTAAGCGGGGCCAAAGGGGTGGTGGTTGACACCAACGAGGATCACATTCCCAATCCGGGCCCGAACCCAACGGACGACGCCTCCTTTGTTTTCGACTTTGATGACAAGGCCAAAATATTGCGAGTCTATGCCGAGGGTGGGGTTGGCATCTATCCTGATGCAGCCTATGAGCCTTACCCTGAGGCCTGGCTGTATCAGTACAAACCTGAAGACGGTTCCTTCAAGGAGATTGCGAACCTGGACGGCGTTCACAGCTTCAACGAGCAGCACAAAGAAAACATGCTGGAAATCAGGGGAAGTGCCGTCGGCGGCGCCAATCTCAACCACCTGGATATCTTCGGAATGAACAACAACGGAAGCTACTGGAAAGCAGGCGACCAGCTCTTATCCGCCGATCTCGTGGACAGCGACAAGGACGGGATCTATGATCGATACGAAGCCGAGATCACCCTGAACAAAGCCCATCCGTGGGTGCCCAACGTCATCTTTGATCAACCGTTGGAATTCTATCCTGCTCCTCCAGCCAAGCCCGAATGGTTGGTGCTCCCCGAAATCGCCAGGGTGTACAGATTTACCCCGTTTGAACAGATCGGTCCGTTTGACCTCTTCATTCCCCTTGACGGGCAGCGGGTGGCTCTGAAATGCGGAGAGAATCTCATTTTCCAGGTCTTCGGCAACGTCAAAGGCGGGCTCCCCGGCCGGCCCTTTATCACCGTAAAGGTAGAGGGATCTCGAACAACCTTTTCCTGGACAGAAGCCGAAAATGCAGACGGGTACTGGTTCATCTTCGCCCTTCCCGACTTCAGCCTGATCGACTGGTTCGATGTGGGGGGATTGACCGGATTTTATGTGGACGGCCTTCCGAGCGGATTTTCCCTCTTTGTGGCGGTGATCGCCTATAACGAGGCGGGATTCGGCGACCTTTCCAACATTGGTTTCTTCAAAATCCCTTAGGGCTCACTCAAAAATAAATTCACAGAATTGA
>CAYVUX010000211.1:0-6402 GCA_964455075.1 uncultured Desulfobacteraceae bacterium
GTTAGGCACGCCGCCAGCGTTCATTCTGAGCCAGGATCAAACTCTCCACTTAAATCATAAGAAGAGGTTGAACCTCTTAGGTTTTAACGAGACCTGAAGCGATATCACTATTCAGTTTTCAAAGAGCAACCAGCACTTGTATTTTGAATTTTAATGCCTTCGAAACGCTGTGTCAACCAGTTTGTTGACGATCTCCTCTCAAAAGAGGAATTATTCTTTTACCCATTTGCTCAGTCCATGTCAACAAAAAATTCGCATGTTTTTTGAAAAAAACCTCATTTCACTTCTTTCCGAAGAATTCACCAATCTTTTCAACGACATATTCTATCTGCTGTTCGGTCAGCTCGGGGAATATCGGCAGTGCCAATGTGCTCTTTGCCGCCGCCTCGGAAACAGGAAAGCGTCCCTCCTCGTAGCCGAGGGGTTCGTAACAAGGCTGGAGGTGGAGGGGAACCGGATAATAGATCTCGCAGCCTATGCCGCATCCCTGCAGGTAATCCCGAAGCGCATCCCGCCTTCCTTGAACCCTGATTACAAACTGATTGTAAATGTGCCTCATGGCCCGGTCCAGGGGAAGAGAAACCTCTTCCATTCCCTTCTCCGAAAAGAGGCTCCTATAAAGCTCCGCGTTTCGTCTTCGCCGCTCCGTCCATTGGTCCAGGTACTTCAACTTCACAAGCAGCACCGCTGCCTGCAACGCGTCCAGCCTGAAATTTCCTCCGACCATCCGGTGATAATACTTGGGTTTTGACCCATGCACCCTCATAATTCGAAGCCGTTCCGAGACAGTCTCATCGTTGGTGGTTACCATGCCGCCGTCCCCGAAAGCCCCCAGGTTCTTGGACGGAAAAAAAGAAAAACATCCGTATTTTCCAATGCCTCCGGCCCTCTTCACCAATCCGTCCTCAAATTCGTACTCGGAGCCTATTGCCTGGGCCGCATCTTCAATCACGGCGAGGCCGTGCTCCCGGGCCGTCCTTTTGACGGCTCCCATCTCAGCACACTGCCCGAACAAATGAACGGGAATGACCGCCTTGACCCTGCTCCGGGTCTCTTCGTTGAGATTCGACACAGCTTCGGTCAGGGATTTCGGGTCGATGTTGTATGTCTCGGGGTCTATGTCCACGAACAAGGGGACGGCTCCCACTCTGCTGATCACCCCCGCGGTCGCGAAGAAGGAATATGGTGTCGTCAGCACCGCGTCTCCCGCCCCCACGCCTTCGGTCATCAGTGAAATCAGCAGCGCATCCGTTCCCGAGGAAACCCCTATGCCGTATCGACACCCGCAATATTCCGCCACCGATTTTTCCAGTTCGTCCACCTTGGGCCCGAGGATGAACTGTTGGGAGGCCGCCACATCCTTGACCGCAGACATCACTTCATCTTGTATTTCCTGCCACTGCAACTTTAAATCGAGCAAAGGAACTCTCAATGCCTTCTCTCCTGTTAATCCATAGAATTCTCAATCGTCGGCAATTTCAGCCGATCCCTTTTCATGTGGACCATTTGGATGGCCGGGCCGCCTTCCAGTCGTGGGGAAAAACCACCCGGATGTACGCAAAGCCGGCGACCCTTCATCCTGTCAGTTCACCGGCGGGCACCACCTGACATTCTTTCCGCATTCGTGGGTAGAACGCTTTCAAGGCCTCGAGGGTCCCCGGGTGGGGATGTCCGATTCCAATGGCGGACCCGGAATGCGTGGCCATGATCAGCAACCGTTCCAGCTGCATCCGAACCGCCCCCATGCCCGGATCATTGTCCAGGAAAACACTCCTTTCCGCCGCAGGGAGATGGATCTCTCTTGACAGTCTGAGACCCACCGTGCGGCTCGTAGTCCGGCTGTCCACATAGAAAAGACCTCTTTTCTTGAGTTCATTCAGAAAAATCCTCATTTTCTCTTCGTTTTCCGTGAACAAAGACCCCATGTGATTGTTTACCCCCTGAACGCCCGGCACCTCGATCAAGTCCTCTTGGAGTATTTGTTTCAGTTCATCGTCTTCCATGGAAAGAAGCAGCGCCCCCGGCCCCGGATTGACGGAAGGGTAGTTCTTTGGTTCCATCGGCGCATGCAGGAGTACCTCGTAGCCCATTTGCCTGGCCCTCTTCGCAACGCCCGATGAGAATGGAGCGTAAGGGAGGACCGAATAGCTGACGGGCAGACCGGCGTCCAAAAAGGCTCGGGCCATGGGACGGTCATATCCCATATCGTCTATGATGATGGTCACCTTGGGCCGATAATCCCTGAAAGGGAGTCCGTAGCTGTTTAAAGTCAGGAAAAGCCTGTGAGTACGAATTCCTTTGAAAAAAACATGGCACGTGACTTCCCCGCGGCTGTTTTTTTCTTTTCTGATTTCGACCAGAGGGCCCAGCCGGGCGATTTCCTGAGCAATCTTCGCTTGGAGTCTATCGACAGCAGCTTGATCCTGGCATTTTACGGACATGGCTGTAAAATCCCAGACCTTCCCCCCTTCATGCCTCGGCTGGACCTCCATCCGTGAAATCTGGTCCTTCTCCACTCCGCACTGGTAAAGGGACTCGAATACGGCATGATCGATTCCCCTGATGCTCCTCTCGAGGCCGGTGGAGTGAAGATAGGATTCTTCGTAAGGGGGTCGCGAACGCTTGGAGGAGGGAGGGAGCGAAAGGTAGACGCCCACAGCAAAGAGCGCAATACAGCTGAAAGCCAGAAGGCCAAGGAAGAGAAATGGCATCCGAGCTCTTTTCGACTTTTTCCTCTTTCCCCCTTTTTTCCCCATGATTCACCAAAATCACTTTTTCGCCATCCGTAAAAAGGCTGCGGCTCAGCGTCCCCCTCCACATCGGTTATCCGAGCCCGGAGGCGGCCTGAGCCGCATCAACGGAGTTTCACGACTCCCAGGAATTCATTAACGCTCGCCGACTGGTGCATGACGCCGCCCATCCGGAATTGCGCTTGGGACGAGGGCCCGATTCCTTCCGGAAATGACTCATTTCCGGAAAAACACTAGCTGCTCTTGTCGATCCTGGAAAAAATGTTCCACGTCTTGAGCAGCTGGAGGGCGTGCCGCACCTGATTGTCCTTCTTCAGAAGCATTTCGGCCCTCTTCTCGTCTTCGGTCTTCTCTTCTTTCAGGTTCGGCTCATCCGCTTTTCCGTTCGGCATGTGGTTCTTGAGATCTTCCTCCCGGATGATATGGGGCCTTTTCTCTTCCTTGTCTTCCGGGGGAGCATATTCCAACTCAATGTCCGGCTTGATGCCGCTGAGCTGGATGGAGTCCCCATTCGGGGTGTAGTATCGGGCTGTGGTCAAGCGAAGCCCTGCACCATTTGACAGGGGAAGGATCGTTTGGACAGAGCCTTTGCCGAATGTTCTGCTCCCCAAGATGAGGGCCCTTTTGTTGTCCTGAAGAGCTCCGGCCACAATCTCGGCGGCGCTCGCACTGCCCCCGTTTACCAGGACGATAACAGGGTAGTCTCGTTCGGTTTCGTTCTTATGCGCGGACATGCTCATTGTTTGGGAGTTGTCCCTCCCCTTTGTGCTCACAATGACACCGGACTCCAGAAACAGATCCGCAACCTTTACGGCCTGGGCCAGCAGCCCCCCCGGATTATTCCTCAGATCCAAAATCAGGCCCTGAAGATTACGCCCTTCTTCCAGGGCATTCAGGGACGAACTCATATCCGGGACCGTTGTACTCTGAAAGTTGGAGATCCGCAGGTAGCCGATTTCCGGTTCCAGGAGAAATCCTTTTACGCTCTTGAGCGGTATCACATCACGTGTAATGGCAAAGTCCATGGGCTTTTCAACCCCTTCTCTGACTATTGTCAGGGTCACGCTCGTTCCCTTGGGCCCCCGGATGTTCTTCACCGCCTCAAACATGGACATATCCTTGGTGGTTTTTCCCTCGATCTTGATGATCCGGTCTCCGGCCTGGATTCCGACGGCATAGGCCGGCGTGCCCTCAATGGGGGAAACCACGGTCAACGTATCGTCCTTTATGGTAATTTCAATGCCGACCCCGGAGAAACTCCCTTTGGTTTCGATCATCAGCTCCTTGTATTCGTCCTTGTCCATAAATGCGGAGTGGGGGTCCAGACTGCGCACCATTCCCTTGATCGCACCATATATCAGTTCCCGAGGTTCTCGTTCTTCCACGTAATTCTTTTCAATCTCACGCAGAACTTCCGCAAATATTTCAATGTTTTCGTACACCTGATTCGTGTCGGCGACGACGGACCTTCTGCCGCCGTTCAAGAACAGGCTTGCTGCGGCGATAAAGGAAATCAGCACCGTGCCGACGATGAACCTTCTACGGGAAAATGCCATTTCGGTACTCCTTACTTCGGTTTGTCCCCACGGCCTCTTCGTCCATTAGCCCAACGTTCGCAAGAGACCTTTGAAAAACCCCTATTCTTTGCCCACTCCGATCTTCGTCGGACCCGTTTGTTATTAGTCTCGGGCCCCCAATCCTGGAGATAATTCAATGTATTCCTTCGGTTAATCCGGCTCAAACGCCCTGTCTTGACCTCGATATCCGCCTGAGGCGAAAGCTTTTCCCAGGGCCTCGACATCCCGGGTTTCGCGAACACCCGGAGCCGTCGTTCTGAAAGCAGTCTGTTATACCAAACTCTTAGAGCATTCAGGGAGCGAAAACAACCCCAAAATCATTGGAACATGCAGCCGGTGATCTTGCCCCACACACCGGGATCCTGCCGGTAATAAGGAGTTTCAGTTCAACCCTTTCCATCTCATTGCAGCCACTTGATCGGATCCAATCGGACTCCTGCTCTCCTAAGCTCAAAATAAACCCTTCCCTCGCCTGAATCCTTGCCTCGAGCCGCTTGTCCAATAATCTCTCCCGCTTCAACCCATTCTCCCTCTTCTTTGGTCCTGTGCGAAAGAAATGCGGAAATGGTGAAGTACCTCGATCCATGGTTAATGATGATCATTTCTCCATATCCTTTGAGCACGCCCGAGTAATCCACTCGTCCCGGAAATACGGCCCTTACGGCGAGATCTCGGCCGCTCTCGACAAAAATTCCCGACGAAGCGGTGCCTCGCCCTGCCTTCAGAATCTCCTCGTCCCGAATAATCTTCCCCTGGAGCGGCAACGGAAGGCGGCCCTTGGCTTCCTCGAACTGAAATACAAAGCGCTCATCTCCGACCGCTCCCTTTTCAATATGGTGAAGGGTTTTTTTGAGCTCTTTTGCAGCGGTTTCCAGTTCTCTTACCGTCGTCTCATAAAACCCTCGTTTTTTTTGGAGTCTCATCAGCTTAATGACCCGTTCCTCAAGCTCTCTTTCAAGGGCGGCCAGCCGTTGAGACTGCCTTTCCCTCTCCTCTTCCCGCCGCCGAAGTTCCTCCCGGGCCCGTGCCATGTCTTCGCTGTATAGCTCCTGCTTTTGGCGGAGCCTTTGGAGCATTTCCCGATCCCTTCCCATGATCACCCGAGCGTATTTGAGACTCCGCCGGAATTCGTCCGGGTGCCTTGCCGAAGCCAGCATCCTCATGTATCCCCGTTTGGCGTATTTGTACAGCGCCGTCAGCCTGCCCCCGACTTCTTGCCTGGACCGCTCCGTCCGTCGTTCAATAGCTTCGAGGCGATTCTGAAGCTCCCGGGCTGCTCTTTCTGTCTCTCTCACTTTCTCGCGGGTCCCCGCCACCGCTTCCTCTCTCCGGGCCACCCCGGACTCGAGTTCGGTCAGTATTTCGAGGAGGTCTTCCTCTTGCGCATGCACCTGCTCGAGTCTCTCCTTTTCCGCGGAAAGGCGTGTTTCGATCTCTCTAATCTCCCTCCGCTTATCCTCTTCAATCCCCTGCGCGCCGGCATCTTCATGCCCTGATACCAGACTGATCCAAAGGATTCCGGTGACGATCCAGCAGAATAATCTTCTTCCCTTCATTTTGAGATTCGTCCTTTGTGGAATCAGAGATCAAAGAAGCGGCCTACGGCGATCAGGCTCCCAAAGAAACCCAGCCCGATACTAATCAAAAAGAGTGCGACAGAGTACTCCTTCGGCAGGAACACCACATCCAGGAGAGCCAGATCCAGGAACGGCATGGGCTGCATGGACAAAAGGAAATACCCTCCGAAGAGAGCGGCAAGGGCCAACGCACCGCTCAGGCCTCCCAGGAACATCCCTTCCAAAACGAAGGGGAGTTTCACAAATCCGTCCGTTGCCCCTACCATCTTCATGATCTCGATCTCTTCCTTCCGGGAATAAATGGTCATCTTAATGGTATTGGTCACAATAAAAAGGACCCCCAGGCCAAGAAGGCCGGCCACCGTGTAGCCTGCGAGCTTCACAAACTCGATGACCCCCTGAAAGCGTTCAATCCAATCTTCCGTGTACTGAACCTCTTCCACACCGGGCATGCCTTCCAAAACCTCCCTGACCTCGGCCGGGCGGCGGCTGGACCCT
>CAYVUX010000212.1:0-6388 GCA_964455075.1 uncultured Desulfobacteraceae bacterium
GATCCGGCGAATCATGGGAACATCTTTCATTTGACCCATCCGGCGCCGCCCACCATGGAATGGAACCTCCGGGTCCTCTGCGATCGGTTTCGGCTGGGAGGACTCGCATTCTCAGGTCCGCAGACCGAGGTCGCACAGCCCGCCACGAGCTTGCACCAGATGATCCACCAGCAAGCGCTTCCCATGCTGACCTATTTTTCCAACAACCCGACTTTCGACCGGGCGCATACCGACATGGCGCTCCCGAACCTGCCGGTGCCGGATATCACCAGCGACCTCGTCAACAGGCTCATCGACTATGCCGTTTCCAAAAACTGGGGACGGCCTTTGTAAAGAAAGGCTCTCGAAGATGATTCCCTGTTCACCGGACTCGTATTCATCCGACGGGGCCGAGCAGCTGAACCTTGTTCTTGGCGATCCCTTCCTGACCGTTTCATTCTGGCGTGTTGACCGGGTAGTCAGCGGTGAAAAGAGCCGAAAAGAGGCGAGGAGTTCCGGAAGGTGATTCATCAACTCACTCTGGTCGCTTTTTGGGGCTTGTTGGGGCATATGATTGCGCAAATCCCGCCCCTCGCCCTTTTTCTGAGAAAGCTGCGGAAGTGGGGGCGCTTTCGTCCGGAAGAAGGCCCCTGCCCCAAGGCCGCCGTGATTCTGTGCCTTCGGGGGGCGGACCCCTCGCTTCCGGAATGCCTCATGAGAGCCCTCCGGCAGGACTATCCCGATTACGAGCTCCGGGTCGTTGTGGACTCCCAAGGCGATCCTGCCTGGAAGGCACTTGACACGATCGCCAAAGAGCCGGATTCCGGGAAAGTGTGCATTCGGGTGCTCACCGATCGGCGGGATACCTGCAACCTGAAATGCAGTGCCCTTATCCAGGCAATCAACGACCTGGACGATACGTTTGAGGTGGTGGCGTTTATGGATGCCGATATCATCCCGCACAGGACCTGGCTCCGGGAACTTGTCCACCCCTGTCCGACCCGCGTGTCGGTGCGGCGACGGGAAACCGGTGGTATGGCCTCGGAATGGGTCCTGGGGGAGCCTGACCAGGTACTGCTGGAATGCCACCGCAGTCGTACACATGGATTGCTGTCGCATTGCCTGGGGCGGCAGCCTGGCGATGCGGCGGCGGGTTATCGAGACCTCCGGCATTCTCGAGCACTGGCAACAGGCCCTTTGCGAAGACACGATGCTCCACCGCGAACTCGGGAATCTCGGTCTCAGAATCGCGTTTGTCCCCTCTTTGATGATGATCAACCGCGAAGACATAGGCCTGCGCGGGTGTTTTTCCTGGATTCGCCGTCAATTTCTTGCCACCCGGCTCTATCACCGGTCTTGGCCGGGGATGGTTGCAAGCGGTATCCTGGCCTGCATGCTGCCTGTCTTCGCCCTCGGTGTCTTCGTGGCGGCTGTGGCGGTGGGAGATGCACGGGCGATGGCTTTTTCCGGAGGTGCTCTACTTGGCTATGAATTCAGTGTTGTTTTCCTGCTGTCTCTGATGGAGTGCTCTGTCCGCCCCATCCTGGACGGACAGGGGAAACAGATCCGGCATCGATCGCGGATGGGATGGCTCAAAATCTTCGCGGCCGTTCCCCTGGCCCAGATTGTTTCCGGGGGAGCGCTCCTTTCGGCCCAAATGCTTCGCAAGGTGGATTGGCGAGGCATTGCCTATCGCATCAGGGGACCGTATCATGTCCGGCTGGTTGGGTATCGCCCTTACGTTCCAGGCCCGGAATCAGAGAATCAAAATCATTCGCTATAGGCGCATGACGTTTCAAGGCAGCCATGTCTGAAGTCGCAAAAACACCGTTCCCGCTTCCGCTGGGACCCCTCGAAGAATACATGCTGTGCGATGACCGCCCTTCCTACCCCATGAGCGGCGCGTTTCGGATGCGCTTCAAGGGATACCTTGAGCAAAACGCCTTCGAAAAATCCGTTCGAGCCGTGATGGGGCGCCATCCTCTCCTTCGGGCCACAGTTGCACCCGCCCGGCGCGGATGGCGCTGGATAGACAATCCCGGATGGACTCCCACGGTTCAATGGCAGGCAAAGAGCAATGCGTACGGTTTTCCCAACACGGGATACCTGGCATTGACCGAACAACCGGGAACCCGCCTTTGGGTGGTGGAACATCCCCACGGGCACGATGTGATCCTCCAGGTGCATCACGCCTGCGGAGATGCGCTTGGCGTGGCCGGGGTTATGGAGGACCTCCTTGTGGGGTACGCCCTGGCCAAGGGGGGAAAGGCCGGGGCCGCCTCGTACCGCCGGCTGGATCCGGATCGGCTTTTGCGACGAAACAGCCTTCCCGTCTCGGTGCTGGAGGCGCCGACTTTCGCGTCAAAGCAACTGGTCGGGCTCCTCGGCGTCCGCGAGTTCTTCATGCATGCACCCGACCCCCTCCTGGGCTCAAAATCCCCTCCAAGCAACCATCTTCCGCCGGCAGACTTTCCCAGCCCTTTGACCGTCGAATGGGATAAACACCAAACCGTTCGACTCCAGACCGCTGCCCGTGCACAGGGAGTCTCCGTGGGCGTCCTGCTCCTGCGGGATCTGTTCTTAACCCTGCATGCCTGGCGAAAGGAACAGCGCATCGGCCAAGGAGCGCCCTGGCTGAGAATTGCGGTACCCATGGGATTGCGATCAGCCGTCCATCGAGATATGTCCATGGCCGACGCCATGAGCATGGTTTTTCTGGACCGCCGCCTTTCTCACTTGAAGGACCGCCGTCGGCTGATGCGCAGCATCCATTTGCAGATGCTGCGTATCAAGGTTTTCCGGCTGCAGTATACCTTCCTTCTTTCCCTGGACCTCATGCGACGGCTGCCGGGGGCCTGTCCCGTTGGGTCTGCCGGGATACCTGCCAGGCGGCCACCTGTCTTTCGAATCTCGGAACGGTGCTTGGAGAAGTTCCCCTTCCCAGGAAATCCGGCCGTCTTGTCCCCGGAAATGTGATTCTGGAATCCGTGGATTTCGTCATCCCTTTTCGGCCGCATCTGCAGGCCGCCCTGTGCACCTACACCTACGGGGGGCGGCTCAGGATCCTGCTACACTATGACAACAGGGTCCTGTCTCAGGGTCAAGCTCGCGATCTTCTTGGACTCTATGTGAACACCCTTCGCGAGACCGTTTCAGCTTCCATTCCTTCCGGAATCCCCCGGCTTTCGTGATGGGAACCGGAGACCCTGCTCGGGCCGAATCTGGTTTGCGTATGTGGGCCGGCCCAGAAACGAGGTTCCCATGGCGACAGGAACCATCCGGAGGCATTTTCTCCCGAGCAGGGCGAAAACGGGAGCCTGCTCACGGTGCGAGGCTACAACCCATCTGAAAGACCATTATTTCGCCTTGACCCGATCCCCCTTTCCGTGCTCCCTATACACGCATGACACGTACCGAAGTATTTGAATCTCCCGCTGGATCGTCCAATAAAAACGTCGCGCTGGCGATCGCCACCCTGGCATCCTTTGCTACGCCGTTCATGGGCTCTTCCATCAATATCGCCCTGCCGGCCATTGAGAAGACCTTTGAGATGAATGCGGTTCTGTTGAGCTGGGTGGCCACCTCGTACATACTCTCGGCCGCGATCTTCCTCGTCCCTTTCGGAAGACTGGCAGACATCTACGGAAGAAAACGGATATTTTCCTACGGCATCGCCGCGTTCACGGGTTCCTCCCTTCTTTGCGGCCTATCCCCTTCGGGGGAGATGCTGATCGTGTTCCGGGTCATTCAGGGGGTGGGAAGCGCCATGATCTTTGCCACCGGCATTGCCATCATCGCCTCGGTCTTTCCGCCTGAAGAACGGGGAAAGGCGCTGGGGATCAACGTGGCCGCGGTCTATGCCGGGCTATCCCTCGGGCCCCTTCTAGGTGGACTTCTCACCCAGCATCTGACATGGCGGAGCGTGTTCATCGTCAACGTACCTTTCGGGGCCGTCATCATTGGGCTCGTAGCATGTAAGCTCCGGGCGGAGTGGGCCCCGGCCCATGACGAAACCTTCGATCTAACCGGCTCGGTTATTTACGGCTTGACCCTGGTGGCGATGATGTTCGGAATCACCCGGCTGCCGGGCCTCGAGGGGGCATGGTTTGTCTTCTTGGGTTTGCTCGGGATCTTCGGGTTTGTGATGTGGGAGAAGCAGGTGGACCACCCGGTATTCCACCTCGATCTTTTCAGCGCAAACCGCACATTCCGTTTTTCATGCCTGGCGGCGCTCATTCACTACAGCGCCACCTTTGCGCTCAATTTTCTCCTGAGCCTCTATCTTCAATATATCAAGGGGCTCGGGCCTCAAGGGGCGGGGTTCGTCCTGATCGCCCAGCCTGTCATGATGGCCCTTCTTTCCCCATTTGCAGGGAGGCTTTCCGATCGGGTAGAGCCGAGAGTCGTGGCCTCCGTGGGCATGGCCCTGACCACCCTGGGGTTGTCCTTTTGTATCTTCTTAGACCAGGGCACGAACGTTGCGTTTGTCGTGTGCACGCTCCTTTTGATCGGTGTCGGCTACGGACTTTTTTCCTCGCCCAACACCAATGCCATCATGGGGTCCGTGGATAAACGCTTTTACGGTCTGGCATCGGGATCCGTTGGAACAATGAGGCTCTTGGGCATGATGGTCAGCATGGCTGTCGCCACCGTGATATTCACACTCCTCATCGGAAGGGTACAGATCACTCCGGAACATCATGCCGCGTTTATCAACGGTATGCGTTTGGCGTTCATGATCTTCTCCCTGCTTTGCTTTGTGGGGATTTTCTCGTCCCTGGCGCGCGGAAAGCTGCGGGAGGACGAACCATGACACAGGGCACAAGACCCATCCGGCGGGTAGCGGGTTCCGCCCGCTTCCGCTCCTGAGAATGAGCCCACCGCACCCTCACTCCAAATACAAACCCATTCATTTTCATTTATTCTCCGATTTCATCTCTTGGCGTTTCATCCTGCAACGTGGTAATCTGATTTTCAAAGGATCCGAGTCGAAACCCGGCCGGTGCCCATAGCCTACGCCGGCAAACTCGCAAGAAGGAGGTGCTCCCATGAAGAGAATGGAACGGTTTATTATCCTCTTATTCACGGCCGTTTTGGGATACGCGCCGGTCGCCACGGCGGAAACCGAAGCTTCGTGCGAGGCATGCCACCGTGCGCACACCCCGGGGATTGTCTCGGACTGGAAAATGAGTGCTCACGGTAAAAGCGGCGTCTCATGCAGCGACTGCCACGGAGCTGAGCACTCATCCTCCAAGGACACGGAAAAGGCCGAGCTCGCCACGTGGAAGACCTGCGAAGGATGCCATGCCGAGCAGGTGAAGCAGTTCCAGGCGGGAAAGCACGCCCTGGCTTGGGCTGCAGCCAACGCCATGCCTACAACCCACTGGCAGCCTATGGCTCTCCTCGAAGGGCAAAAGGGTTGCACCGGTTGCCACAAGATCGGGCTCAAGAGCGAGGAGGAGATCCGGGAGCTTCGCAAGAAAGGCACGAGATACGGATCGGCCTCATGCGATTCCTGCCACACGAGGCACTTGTTTTCCAAGAAAGAAGCCATGGAGCCTCAGGCCTGTCGCACCTGCCACATGGGAATCGACCACCCCCAGTGGGAGATGTACGAATCCTCCAAACACGGCGTCCGGTACGCCCTCTCCCAAAACGGCGTTCTCTCCCACGAGGTTTCCGCTCCCAAATGCCAGACCTGCCATCTGCCGGCAGGGACGCATGAAAACGATACGGCCTGGGGATTTCTCGCGGTGCGCCTGCCAATGCCCGAAGATGACGAGTGGGCCAAGGACCGAGCGACCATCCTCAAGGGGCTCGGGGTACTCGACCCGAAAGGAGAACCCACCGAGAGGCTGGAAGTCGTCAAAAAGGCCAAGGTGGCCAAGTTGACCCAGGAGGCCTGGCAGAAAGAGCGCGACAAGATGATTGGCATCTGCAGCAAATGCCACGCGGATAACCTGGCGCGAAAGGAACTTCAAAAAGGCGACGCCATGATCCGGGAGGCGGATCGCATGATGGCCGAGGCCATCCGCATTGTAGCCTCGCTCTACAAAGAGGGTCTTATTGAAAAACCCGAGCATTACGCCCACGCGTATCCCGATCTCCTGGCATTTCACGACGCCCCCACCGTGGTGGAGAACAAACTGTTCATCATGTTCCTCAAGCACCGCATGCGAACCTTCCAGGGCGCCTTTCATATGAATCCGGATTACACGCTCTGGTACGGTTGGAGCGAGATGGTGCGTGACCTCCGGGAGATCCGTCGCCTTGCCGCGGAAATGAAAAAGAACACCCCGTGAAGGTACGGGCGGTCACCCTGTGTATCGTGTGCATCCCTGCGGCAGTCTACCCAGGCTGGAGGGGCGGTTAGGGCTCACTCAAAAATAAATTCACAGAATTGACGCTC
>CAYVUX010000213.1:0-6383 GCA_964455075.1 uncultured Desulfobacteraceae bacterium
ATAACTGGCACCTCTTTGAGAGCTATTCCGAATCAAACAGGTACCCATTTTCCGGAAGAACCAGAAAGCCGGGGAATAATGAAGAACAGCGATGTAGACAAGGGCAAGCCGTGGAGTGACGGGGGCGTATGGAATATGGTACCGGTATGTGAACACACAAATGAGCGTCCTCCCGAAACGGGAGCATCGTCGGAAACGCCCCATTCCCGGGATCGGAGCCTGCCTGCGTTCACGACCCGCCTTGCGGCCCTGATTGCGGTCACGTTTCTCTTGGCAGTGCTTTCGCTTGGTTGTTCCCTGTTTCGCATGATCTCTGAAAATGGCGCCGTTGCGCCGTCGGAGGTCGCCGGGCAAGGTCCCGTGCGGGAGAAGCCCAAGGATCGATTGCAAAAGGCCTACGAGAATTACCTGAATGCCTGTATTGCCCTGTCGAACGGTAAGTTTGATGAGGCACTCAATTCCCTTTCCGATGCACTGGAAAACGACCCCCAGTCCGCCCATCTTCACGCACAGACCGCTCTGGTCCTGAAACGTCTGGAGAAGTATCGGGAGGCGTTCGGTCATGCACGAAGGGCGCTCGAACTGGATCCGAAAAATGTGAACATGATGATCGTCGCAGCCGACCTCCACACCCTGCTGGACGAAGACGAACAAGCCGTTCGACAATATGAGTCGGTTCTGGATTTGGATCCGGAAAATCAGCGCATCCGGCTGCTATTGAGCACCATTCTCATCAGGGAGGAGGAGTATTCCAGGGCATTGGCCCACCTGACAAAACTCCTCGAGCAAAACCCGGACATGGTGATCGCCCATTATTATCGAGGCAGGATCAAGCTGGAGACGGAAGAGTTTCCGGAGGCGGAGAAGTCTTTTTTGGAAGCCCTCAGGCTGAACGAACGACTGGAGCCGGCGCTGTTCGACCTGGGGACGCTTTACCAGAAGACCGGAAGACCCGAAAAGGCGCTCAACACCTACAGGCAGTTGCTGCGCTTCCATTCCGACAACGCGGTGGTCAGGGAAAGGGTGGTCAACCTGTGCTTCCAGTTGGGCCTCGAGGAGGAGGCCGAGAAGGAGATCGAAAAAATCACCAAGGAATCCAAACCGGGCGACCCAGGAAGGAAAGCACTGGGGTTCATATACCTGAGACAAGGCCGGATCGATGAATCCATTGAGGAACTGGAGATGATCGTTTCCGCGTGGCCGGACGATGACAAATCGAGATATTACCTGGCCACTGCATACGAAGAAAAAGGGGGATTGGAAAGGGCCTTGGAGCATTTCAGGAAGATCAAGCCCGAATCGGAATATTATATTGATGCCCGGATGCACATGGCCTATGTCCTGGATCTTCAGGAGAGGTATGATGAGGCCATTGAGATCCTTGAGAAAACCGTCCCGGCGGAGGAAGGAAGAGCGGAGCTGTACCTCATGCTTTCGGCCATTTATGAAGGCAAGGAAGAGTATGACCGAGCCATAGAGGTCATCCGCCAGGGTATTGAGCAAGACGGCCGGAACACGGAAATGATCTTCCGTCTGGGGGTGCTGCTGGACAAGAATGGGGAAAAGGACGCTTGCCTTGAGCAGATGAGGAGGGTGTTGGAGATCGACCCCAACCATGCCGAGGCATTGAACTATATCGGATATACGTATGCGGAACAGGGCGTGAAACTGGACGAGGCCATGGAATTGGTCAAAAAGGCCATGGATTTGAAGCCGGAAAGCGGATACATCGTTGACAGCATGGGATGGGTTTACTACCAGAAAGGCCAATATGGAGAAGCCTTCAGCTACCTGGAAAAGGCCGCCGAGCTGGCCCCCGATGATCCCACAATCAGCGAACACCTGGGCGACGTCCTTTGGAAGCGCGGCGAATACGAGAAGGCCCTGGGGAATTACCGGAAAGCCCTCTCGCTCAATCATCCCGATGAATCAAGCATCAGAGAAAAGATCACGAAGCTGGAAGAATTGTTGAGAGAAAAGGAGTGAGCGCGCAGGACAGGACTCCTTCCTCTGAATCAGAAGCCGGAACCTCTCCATTTCGCAACGCAGCTCCTCCTTGAGACCTTTGAAACTATGCCTCCCACCGACGCGTTATTTCACGCCGGCTTGTCCCGAAAATACAGACCGGGACGAAGCCCCGGTATTCGGAACCGTTTGGAAATCGGGATCTCTTGCCTTGTTCTGGTGCTCCTATTTGCCTGTGCCCGGGTGGAGGTGTCTCCGCCGGCGCCGCTGCTTGATGAGGAGGCGATGGCGAGCGTTATTTCGGAATGCCGCATGCAGCAGAGGCTTGTGGACGCCGTCGCGTCTTCGGGAAGCCTCAGGCTGAAGATCCCCGGAAAAGACAGGACATTTTCCCTTTTCATGGCGGGAAAGCGAGACCCCTTGACTGTGAAGATTGAAGTCACCCATTCCTGGGGCGGGCCGGTTCTCCATATCCTGGTTTCCGGGGAAAGAGTTCGGATGGTCTCGTTTGCCGAGGAAAGGTACTATCACGGCAGACTGGACAGCGGCGGTTTCGGGCGTTTTCTCCCCGGAGCGTGGACAAGTGACGACCTCTGGAGCTTGGTGAGAGGATACCCCGCTCTCCGTGAGTATCGGAGGGCCGTATCCGTAAAAGGCAACGAAATCCGATTCCTCGGGGAACAGGGACGCACGTTGCAGACCCTCGGGGTGAAACCCGATTCAGGACTTCCCCGGACCCTGATGCGCCCCCAAAGCGGTCTGCGGATGACGTTCGGCGAGTACCGTGTGGAAGAGGAAGGACGCATTCGCTATGCCACGGAGATGGAGATCTCGCGGGAGGAGGAAGACTCGGGAATAGCCCTGTGTTTGCGCCAGGTTCTTTTAAACGTGTCCGTCCCGGAGGAAGTCTTTGAACTCTCTGTTCCGCCCGCTTTCGAAGAGCACCGGCTTCAACCCTCACCTTGACACGGTCAGGGGCGTTCCTTATACTCGAACCAAGATTTAAAGAGATTTTATATAAGTTTCAATGAGTTGTTTTCTCGGACAGGAGCCTTGCCCCCTTTGTGTATGCTGGACACCCGGAATAGGGACTGTTTTTGATGCTGAATTTTATCCTGGGAGAGGCCATTGCATCCTATGTGAGGGAACACCGGGCCCTGGTGGCAATCGCCATCGTCCTGACAGCCATTTCCGCGATATTCGTGGTGATCCCCGCATACCTGCTCCAGCCTTTTGTGGACGAGGGGATGAGGATGGGTTCCGAGCCGGTGAGCTGGAAAATCCCCTGGATCGAGCTGGAGCCCGGTTCCTGGTTTTCCTGGAACCGTACCGAGCGGGTTCTGGTGGAGAACATTTCTCCGAACAGACTCCTTATGCTCCTGACGGCTATTGCATTTCTAGCGATCCTGCTCAGATCCCTCAGCATGTATTTGGGAAACCTGTCCGCCGTCGCGTTTGCGAACCGGGCGGTCAGGTCCCTGAGGATCGATCTGTTCAGGAAATTCGTCTCCCTGCCCCTGGGGTTCTATGCCAAGAGAAGGTCCGGGGAACTCGTGGCCCGGGCTACCGCTGATCTCACAGCCTTGCAGAACCGCATATCCAATGTGATCATCGGGCTTGTCGAACACCCTCTTACAGCTGCGGTATTTCTGATCTATCTCCTCTTTATGAACTACAAGCTCACGCTGTTCATCCTATTGGTGGCTCCAATTGTCTTGGGCCTGATGCGGCTTTTCGGAAAAAAGGCCGGGAAGCACGCGACAAAGGTTCAGGATGCCACAGCGGATGTGACCTCCGCCTATCAGGAGATGCTCCTGTGCCTGAAGGTTGTCCACGGATTTTTCAGAGGGGATTTCGAGGTCAAAAGATTTCGTGGACTGGCGGACCATCTGTACAAACGGGTGATGCGTTGGCACCGATGGAATCTGGGCGTCAGTCCCATGATGGATACCACCCTTTTTCTGGTCCTGCCCGGTCTCCTCGTCGCAGGGAAAGTCTTTTTCAATCATACTCTCGGCGAGCTTATTTCCATGATCTACGCTTTTTCGCGCCTTTACAGCCCCATTCGCAAGCTCGCGAAGGTGAACAACAACCTGCGAACGCTTCAGGGCGCGACCAAGAGGGTGTTCGCGATCATGGCGACAACCCCTGCCATCGCGGACTCTCCACGGGCAAAGCCCCTTCCCAGGCACCACGATTCCATTGAGTTCAGGAAAACGCGTTTCGAGTATTCCCCTGGAGAGCCTGTCCTACAGGATATCTCCTTTACGGTAAAGGCGGGGGAAATGGCGGCCTTCGTGGGGTCAACCGGCGCGGGGAAGAGCACCCTCTTGAATCTTATCCCCAGATTTTACGATGTGTCCGGCGGAAGCATTTTGATCGACGGAATGGATATCAGAGATGTGACCATCGAGTCACTGCGCGGGCAGATCGGGATCGTGAATCAAGAGACTATTCTGTTTAACGACACCATAGCGAACAACATCGGCTACGGAAGCCCCCGGAAGGACATGAAAGGTATCGTAGAAGCGGCAAAGGCGGCCCATGCCCACGATTTTATCGTGGGCCTTCCCGAAGGATACGAATCCGTCATCGGGGACCAGGGCGGCCTCCTTTCCGGCGGCCAGCGGCAGCGAATCGCCATTGCCAGAGCCCTGTACATTGACCCGGCCATTCTCATGCTGGACGAGGCCGCCTCGGCTCTCGATGCGGAAAGCGAACAGCGCGTTCAGCAGGCCATTGAAAACCTGAAGGGCGGGAGAACGATCCTGGTGGTGGCCCACAGGCTGAGCACCATCACCAAAGCGGACATTATCCACGTGGTCGAAAGCGGACGGATCATCGAATCGGGAAACCTGCAAACACTATTGGCCATGAAGGGGCGGTTTCGGCAGCTCTACGACATGCAGTATAAGGACGGAACCTACGGCTAGGAGGCTGTCGGAACCTGACACCATGGAGAAAGCTCCCACCATTTACGACCGCATGATCCATCTTTTGGTCGTGGGCTACCATCGGTTCGCCATGTGGATTCCCCTCAATGCCGGGCTTCGGATGGCGAAGCTCTTTGGGCTTGCGGCATATTTTCTGGATGCGAAGCACCGCAGAATCGCCTTGAGGAATCTCCGTTTTGCGTTCGGTCGGGAGATGGGCGAAGGCGGTATTCGCGAGACGGCGCGGAGGAACTTCCAGCAGTTCGCAATGACCGGGCATGAGTGGCTGCGGCTGAGGTCCGTGGACCGCGAGACCCTCTCCGGTCTTGTTCGCGTGGAGGGAAGGGAGCATCTGGATGCGGCAAGGGAGAAAAGCCGGTCTGTGATTCTTCTGGGAGCCCATTTCGGCAACTGGGAATACGCTCATCTTTTCTATGCGAGCCGGATAAACCGGCTCAATTTCATTGTCCGGGCCATCGACAACCCGCTGCTCGAGAAAGAGAGGGTCTGGTATAATGAACGATTCGGAGTGAGTATCCTTTACAAGGAAAACGGCCTGCGAAAAGCAATCCGGAATCTCAAGAGGGGCCAGGACCTCGTCATTTTTTCCGACCGAAAGGCGGAGGAGGGAGAAGACCTCCCCTGTCAATTCTTTGGGAAGAAGTCCTCCTCCATCAGCCTGGTGCCTTCTCTGGGCCGGCGCATGGGAATTCCCATCGTCCCCGTGTTTATTGTGCGCTGTGAGGACATGGTCCACCACCGCATGGTTTTCTTCCCGGAGCTTGATGTCGATCGGGAGTGTCCGGAGGAGAAGGAGGCGGTTCGAAAGGCCACCCATCGCCAGTGCGAAGCCATCGAGCAAGCGATTCGGGCAGCACCCGACCATTGGGTCTGGATCCACAAGAGATGGATGCGGGACCATCCCGAGCTTTATCCTGAAGATGTGGCCAGGCGGAAACGCCGCAGGGCAAAACGAAAAGCAATGACGAAAAAACGGCAGACTCGAAAACGGAGCACCGGGGCTTGAATATTTGTTTTTATGCGGACACGTTCTTTCCGCTGGTTGGCGGGGCCGAGACGGTCCTTCACAATTTGGCCTCCAAGCTCACGAAATGGGGAGAAACGGTCCATGTGCTCGCCCCGACGGTAAGAAGCCGGGAAAGCGTCCAGGCACTTCCCTATCCGGTGCACCGGTATCCCAAGCCCTTCTCAAAGCGGTTCGGGACGCGACAGGTATTGATCCCGCTTGTATGGCTTCATCTAAGGCATCGGTTTGACGTCCTCCACTGCCATGCCGGGTATCCTCCAGGGTATGTGGGGACGTCTTTCAAGAAGATTTTTCGAATCCCCATGGTAGTTCGGCCCCACGGTTCCGACATTGTACCGGGAGGACGGATTCGCGCGAACGCCCGACTGGAAAAAAGACTTAACCCATGTTTCCGCTGGTGATGAGTATAATTGTCGTGATATCAGCAGTTTAGCTGA
>CAYVUX010000214.1:0-4672 GCA_964455075.1 uncultured Desulfobacteraceae bacterium
CGACCAAATCCGACCCAAATCTGAGCGTCAATTCTGTGAATTTATTTTTGAGTGTGCCCTAAGGGAAACGATCGTCGAATATACGGGATTGTATGTATTGATGCCCGACCGGTTCCTTGGGAACCTGATACGGAGAAGAAATCGTTCAACCCATTCGATAAGGAGGTTGCTATGCCGCAACACAAGCCGATGAAAGACAAGGATTACGATTTGGTCAGCACCCTGTATCATGCCTTGCAGGGGGTTGAAACCACAGACGAGTATATCCAGGACGCCGAAAAGGACGGGGACGAAGCGATCCGGAACTTCCTTGAAGACACCCAAAAGAAGTACCGGGAAATCTCCGTAAGGGCAAAGGAGCTCCTTGCGGCGAGGATCAGTTGAGGTCCACAGGGAAATTTAAAACGGAAGTTGGAAGTCCCCGGAGCGGTATCCCCCCGAAAAAGGTTTGCAGGGGGATTCCGCTCCCGGAAAAACCATACGTTAGGGCAACCCAAAACCCGGTAATCGGGATCAGGAAATTCGCATTCAAGAAACAGGAGGGACCACATGGCTGTTTCCGGGAAATATGGCAACATTGATATTTCGGGCATTGACCAGGACGAGCCCGTATTCATCCTTCGAGCCAAGGACAAGCTCGCCGTTCCGGCGATGCAAATGTACAAGGAGCTGGCTGCGAGCCACTCGTCTCCGGTGACTACGGGATTAAACGAGGAGATCGAGCGATTTCGAGCATGGAGCGGACCTAAAAAGATCGCGGATTGAGCGGATATCCGCATCCATGTCCCGTTGTATGATGTCCGGAAATCCCGGTTGCCCACCAAACGGTGTTCGCGTGCGACAAGGGCCCGGAGCTCCTGGGAAATGAACCTGTCGTGTTTTCATCGATTTCCCGATGCAAAACCGGGGTTCTCCTGATGGACGCTTCTTCTTCGTTTGATAAAATGGTATACTTTGGGGAGGGTTTAAGCCGCGAAGGTGGAAAAGGTGCGGTGCGTATGGAGTGGTGGAAGGGCAGAGAAACACGGGACCCGCGACCTGACAGCATTCTTCTTGTGGAAGATGATCCGGATGACTATGTGTTGATTCGGGATATGATTGAGGATCTGGGCCCCGGCAGATATGAGCTCACCTGGGTGTCCACGTATGAAGACGGTCTGGAAGAGATCCGGATCGGCGGGTACGATGCCTGTCTTCTCGACTACCGGCTGGGATCCCGCAACGGTCTGGAAATCCTGAAAAAAGTGTCTGGGGAAGACCTGCGCTTGCCGATCATCCTCATGACAGGGTACGGCGACTACAGGGTCGACGTGGAGGCCATGCGGTTGGGCGCGGCCGATTACCTGGCAAAAGAGGACCTCAACGCCCAGCTTCTGGAGCGAGCCATTCGGTATGCCGTGGACAAGGCGGCTGCCTGGGACGCTCTTCGCACTGCCTACCAGGAGATGGAGAGACGAGTGGAGGAGCGCACCGCCGAACTCGTGGAGACCAATCGCGCATTGCGGCACAGCTACGAGAAAACCAAGTACTTCGCGTACGCAGTCTGTCATGACCTGAAAAGCCCCTCCGTTGCGGTGTACGGTCTGGCAAAGCTGCTCCGGGAACGGTACAAGGATTCGCTGGGAGAGAAGGGCGTGGATCATTGTGATCGCATTCTAAGGGCCACGGAACAAATCGCGGCGCTCGTCGAAAGCATCAACGCGTACATTAACACCCGGGAGGTGGGAATTCAGGCCACGCACATCCGGCTCAGCACGGTGCTCGACGGGCTTCGGGAGGAATTTCAGGCAAAGCTCGAATCGCGGGGAATCCGGTGGCAGGAACCTATGGAGGATCCCCTGATTCCGGCGGACCGGCTGGCCCTTGGCAGGGCTCTTCGAAACCTGGTGGACAACGCGCTCAAGCACGGTGGAGAAGAATTGCGGCGGATCGTCCTGGAATACCGCGAAAGCGGGGACCGCCATGTTCTCACGGTCCGGGATGATGGGGCGGGGCTTTTGGAAAATGACACATCCAGGCTTTTCATGCCCTTTTTCCGCGTGCAGGGGTCTGCATCCAGAGAGGGCGCAGGACTGGGCCTTGCAATCGTAAAGGAGGTTGCCGAGCTGCATGGAGGGGAGGCGTGGGTCGAGAACGGCACCGGCGGAGGCGTGGTTGTGACACTATCCCTGCCCAAGGCGATCAAGCCGCGATCCGGAGAAACCGCTTCCGCTTGATCGGCGGCACCCGGTATCCTCGGCCGGCTTTTTGTTCTCGCACCACCCGGCTTTCATTCCATTCACAAAATGGCTTTCCTACTCCTGTTATGGGAGTCATGCGGAGTTCTGTAGGAGCGGCGGGAGCCGCGAACAAAACGCACCGACCTGCGGAAGGGAGCCGATGGCGGCTTCGAAGGCTTTGGCGCAATTCGAAAGAACCCTCATTCCGGTTGGACGACGCAAAAAGCGTCATTCCGGACGACCGAGGCGAAGCAAGGGAGATCCGGAATCCAGAGAAACGCCATCTTTTCGTGAACTCTGGATTCCGGCTCGCGCCCGCTTCTCGGGGCTTGGCCTTGACCGGGATGACGAACGCGCGCAACGGAAGACCCCTGCAATGCTGCTTTTCACGATGGATGGTGAATCCGCATGCTTTAAGAAGAAACAGGCGCAACCAGGTCTTTGACCGCCTGTGCAATGTCGTTAGAGGAATTTGTGCGCTTGGAGAGAAACCGGTCCGCGCCGTTCTCCATGGCCTTCTCCCGGTACTCCGGGCTGTCGTACATGGTGACCACCACGATCCGGGTGGCCGGCATGCGGGATTTGATCTGCCGGGTGAGATCGAGACCGTTCGCATCGGGAAGCCCGATGTCCATGAGAATGAGATCCATGGGGGTCTGCTCCGCCGTCTCCATGGCCTGCTTTCCGCTGACGGCCTCGCGGATTTTCGATCCCGGGAAGGTGGACTTCAAAGTTTGCGCCAGCATATTCCGCATCAGGAAATTGTCCTCGACGATCAAGAAACGATACATGAATAAACTCCAATGCCCGAATGTCCCGACAGGTTGAGAGCCGGAAGCAAAAAATCCTATACTGGAGGCACTTTACTATAAGATCATGTCGTGGTATATGGGGTGATACCTGTATTTATTATGTTCCGGACGCGGTTCCTGGAGCCGGTGAGGCATTGGGAGGACGTTGTGAAGAAGAACCACACGATCGTCATCGCAGAGGACCACCAGATTGTTCGCCAGGGCCTTTGTTCTCTCCTGAACGCAAGCGACGACCTGGAGGTGGTTGGGGAGGCCGGGGACGGCCTGGAGACCATCCGCTGCATCCTGGAGACGGAGCCGGATCTGCTCCTGCTCGATTTGAATATGCCGAAAATGAGCGGCATTTCCGTGATCCTGGAGGTCAAGCGCAAATGTCCCCAAACCAAGATCCTGGCCCTTACCATGCACAAGGAGGAGGATTTCATCCTTCAGGCCTTCCAGGCGGGGGCCAATGGGTACTGCCTCAAATCAGCCGGCCACGACGAACTGCTCCTGGCTATTGAATCTGTGTTGTCGGGCAAGAATTTTGTGAGTCCGGAGATCTCGGGCACCGTGCTCGAGGGGTATCTGGACGACAGAAAAACGATCCGGAAGCGGTCTTCCTGGGAAACTCTCACTCAGCGGGAGCGGGAGGTCCTGAAGCTTGTTGGGGAGGGCTATCAGAACAAGGAAATCGCGGATTACCTCTGCATCAGTATCAAGACCGTGGAGAAACACCGGGCCAACATCATGGAGAAACTGGACCTCCACACAGCATCCGCCCTGACTGCGTACGCCATCGAAAAGGGCATCGTCACAAGGTAGCGCCTCGGCGCCACCTAGCCTCGAGGCGCGTTCCTTCCTTCGGTCGGGAGCGGATCTCAAGCGCCCCCCCGGAAAGCTCGATCCGTTCCCGCATGTTCTCCAGACCCATCCCTCCGGCGACGGGTTCTTGTTCGCGCAGGATCTCCGGATCGAACCCGGTGCCGTTGTCCTGGATGTGCATTTCCAGGGCATCCGGCGTCTCACAAAGAACGAGTTCGACCGTCTCCGCCTTGCCGTGTTTCAAGGCGTTGTTAAAGGCCTCCTGCGCGACCCGCAAGAGAACAATCTTCAGTTCTTCCGCGATGCGCTCCTCTGGAACCCGGCACTCCACCTTCACGTTGACGCCGCGGTGAAGCTCCCGTATTTTTCGACCCGTCCACTGGAGGGCGGCGAGAATGCCCATGTTGTCCAGGATGGATGGACGAAGGTTTGATGAGATCCGCTGGATCTCTACGATGGTTTCTTGAACCGTATCGACAAGTTGCCTCAGGGAGATCCCTTCGGTTTCGGCGGAATCTCCCGTTTTCCCCTCACGCTGAATTTTGTCTTCCAACGCGTATTTGATCGCCGTCAAATTGCCGCCGACACTGTCGTGGAGCTCCTTGGCGATCCTCTGCCTTTCCTCTTCCTGGGCCTGGAGAAGGCGGCCCGACATTTGCTTGAGCCTGCGCTCGCTGGCCCGAAGGGCCTCCAGGGTGCGGGCTCGGGTCAAGGCATATCGCAGAGCCCGTTCGACCATATTTGGAGAAAGGTCGGACTTCTCCAGGTAGTCAGCGGCCCCTTTGCTCATGGCCTTCAGGTCGATTCGGCGGTCTCCCTGGCCGGTCAGAATCAGGA